>CAZZKQ010000001.1:0-43183 GCA_964654875.1 uncultured Verrucomicrobiota bacterium
GGAAGAAGGCCTTCCAGCTCGCCAAGGCCGACCACAAGCTCGTCCGCTTCTACCTCCCTCTGGCGCCGGACGATCCGGAGCAGCCCGTCTGGTCCGTCATCCGCAAGCTCTCCGACAAGATCGGGGAAGGCGTCACCTCCCACATGCGGGCCATCGCCCGGCAGAATCCGCTCCTTCACGGCATTATCCACCGCGTCGATTTCAACGCCACCACCCACGGCCAGCGCGACCACAGAGGTGATTCCTTTGCGAGGCCGGCCGCGATTGTCAGATACGCTGTTTCTATTCTTCTACCTGCTGCATCCAGAAGTGCGGTCGGACCTTGCCGGAAAGATGGAGGGCAGCACGGAACGGCAGCGACTAAGCAAGAGCATCCTTGGCGACTGTCTCATCCCCCTTCCCCCCTCCCCGAACAAAAGAAGATCGCGCACATCCTTTCGACGGTGCAGCGGGCGATCGAAGCTCAGGAGCGGATCATTCAGACCACCACCGAGCTGAAAAATGTCCTCATGCACAAGCTCTTCACCGAAGGCCTCCGCCACGAACTGATGACCGCGAAGACCCGCGTTCACGAACTGGGGATTTCCGGATGAAAACCAAGAAACCAATGCAAAGCCATGAGTCTTGAAAATCATTCAGCACCGGGTCCAGCAGCCGGGTATGCATTTGAGTTCGAACGTGCTCTCCATTGGCTCGCACGGAGCTCGGCCGGTTTCTTGATCGGAATTGAAACCGACGATGACGTCGCCATCAGGCACCAGGATGGTTCACGGACTCTCGAACAGAATAAGCATTCGATTCAGGAGGACGCAGAGCCATTTGGGAACCGCTCGAAAGACCTTTGGAACACCCTCTCAATATGGGTGACTGCACTTGAAGATGGAGAATTGGATGCCACCAAAACGCGGTTTCTGATGGTCACCAACAAGGCCTTGCCCGACTGCATCGCGAAACGAATTTCACAAGCTAAAACAGACGATGAAATCACTGCATGCCTGCAGGAGCTGAAACTAGCTGCTGTGAAGCCGTCTGAAACCATCCGCGCATACACGGATAAAGTGCTCGCTGCCACATCGGAGCCACATCTGCGCGCTGTGATCAAACACTGCGAGTTGGCTGATGCAGCGAGCGGAGCCAGCGGACCCGACCTTCGGAGACAAACAATCGCTGAGCTTCCGATCCCTAATTGGTTCACTAACGACGCTGATTCCATAGCGAACGAATTGCTGGGATGGGTTAAGACACAGGTTCTGGCACTATGGCAGGCTAGACAGCCCGCTTGGATCTCGCGAGACAGTTTTGTCACTCAATTCCATGCAGTCCTGAACCGACGCAAGCGTCAGCAGACACGAGAACGGGCAGCCAATCTGATTCCAGTGATTGATGAACAGTTAGGGCAAGAGAAAGGGCGGGTTTTCGTAAAACAGATCTACTTGGTCACGGATGAGGACAGCCGCGTTGATGAAGCCATCCGAGAGTTTATCCGCTGTCGGATTGAAAAGAGCCGGCTTTCAGCCGACGGGAATATCACAGATCAAGATTGGATTGATTTTGATGAATCGCTAAAGACGAGGTGGTCGAAGATTTTCAGTCTCCAGAGGCGCCTAAGCAAGGCTGACCCTGAAGAGGATGTCGGTTTCAAAGTGTTGTGCGAGACTACCGATGAGCACAGGGAGCGGCTCGCCGGGGTAGAGACAGAGCAGGTCTATTTGACCGCAGGCACCTACCACCGGTTGGCTGATCAATTGGATGTTGGCTGGCATCCGCGCTACGAGGAATTGGTAAAGCAGGAGGAACTATGAAAGATATCCTTTTTGAACAGCAGATTGTGCAAAATCCCGGACTGGGAGCCGAAACGCTATGGTATGCAGTCAACGAAGCCTACGAGGAGAAGAATCGGACTGGAGGCATGCCGCTTTTTATGGCGTTCATCGTTCTGCCCTTAACATTCCACAGGCGTTCCGCCAACGCACTTGCTTCCAAAGTAAAACCCGGAGCCCTTTACAAGGCTGTAGCAAGCGACCGCGAAATCAGGGTAGGCGTTCAACAAAGAATGGAGGCCCTCTCAGAACGCACGCTGCAGTCACTATCTGTCGCATTCTCGACAGGATTGTTGCTGCTCGATAGCGAGGAGAGTCCTCAGCTTATTCCTGGCAGGAAATCTCCCCCTGTCGCTCACGCCACCGAGGAAGTGAAAACCGTCCTCGCCGCGGCCAAGAGGGTTGGACAGGCGACTGCCGAACTGGCGTCCGCACAAATTGCCACACACCTCAATATTCGATTCTGATGAAACTCGCCATACTTAAAATCGTTCTTTGGCCAAAGCAGGCCCAGTTGCCTCCCCGAGTGATTCCATTTTTAGCGGACAAGATCAACGTAATCACTGGTGAAAGCGCGACTGGCAAATCCTCGTTAACGGCTATCATCGACTACTGTCTCGGCAGTGGGAAATGCGCCATTCCGGTCGGCTTGATACGCGATGTTAGCGAGTGGTTCGGTCTCCATATAAAGCTGGCAAACACCGAGCTGATTGTTGCACGGAGAAACCCAGGCGACCAACAGACCACAACCGATTTGTACTGGATTGAAGGCGTTAACCTTCAGGTGCCCAATCGAGTTGAAAAAAATGGCCGCGTCGAAGACTTGAAAAGCCGATTGGATCAAGCTGCGCAACTTCCCCATTTAGAGCTGAGTGCTGACGATTCCATCGGATACGGAGGGCGTCCAAGTTTTCGGGATATGGCGGCTTTCAATTTTCAGCCCCAGCACATCGTTGCAAACCCATACACCCTATTTTTCAAGGCAGATACTACCGAACATCGGGAGAAACTGCGTGCGATGTTCCCATTGGTTCTTGGAGCCGTTGATTCGTCAACATTGGAAAAACAGCGTGAGTTTAAAGATCTCGCCAAAGAACACGACAAGTTGCGGCGGGAGCTGGACGCTCGTTTAGATGCGGCCAAAGTATGGGAAGCGGAAGTCGAGAGCTACTATCTACAGGCGAAGGCCCTTGGTCTCTTGCCCAACAGTCCGAACCCCGATGCGTCTTGGAAACTCGATAGATACGTGCTCGAACTGAGGCCTGTTCCTGAGAATATTAAGAGGCACGATATTCCAGAAATCAAAGAAGGAACAAGCGAAGAGGCTGTCGCGCAGCTCACACAAATCCTTGGCGAGGAGGACCGCCTTGCACGGCAGATTGGGTCGGTTCGACAGCGGCTCTCGAAATTGGATCAACTCGCTGCCTCTGTTGGGGAGTATGGGGTGACGCTTTCCGACCAGAAGGATCGAATGCTTGGAGTTGGATGGCTAGAGCGGAAGTTGCAGGCGGCTCATACCTGCCCGGTTTGTTCGGCTGTCCATGAAGGAGGAAACGAACACCTCGGGGAGCTTCAAAGGCTGGCACACGAACTAAGTGTTCTGTCAAACTCGGTGGCCCAAGCTCCTGCGAAACTAGATCAGGAGCTTGCGGAACTTCGTACTGAGTTGCGTTCACTAGAGCAGGACATTTCGAAGACTCGCAAGAAGAGACAGTTCCTTGAATCCCAGTCCCAAGAGATGTCCGCGCAGCGCCAACGTGTAAGGCAGATCTATTTGTTTGTTGGTCGCGTGGAGCAAGCACTGGATAATCTCTCCGCAAGCAGGAATGTGGGCGATCTCAAAGAGCGCGTGGACCAGCTATTCCGTCGCATCCAAGACCTTCGCAATGAATTGGACCCACGGGCACAACGTGAGCGGGAGCGGGCGGCGATTGAATCTGTTTCATCCCGCATTCACGATCATGCGCGAGACCTCCAACTTGAGCACGCAGCGGAGAACGTCAGGCTGAACATTCGGGAATTGACACTCCAGTTCACTACCCTTTCAGGGCGGACGGACTTTCTCTGGGAGGTTGGAAGCGGGCAAAACTGGGTCGGCTACCACATCTCATGTTTACTTGCATTACATGAACATTTCTTCGGACTCCCCAATAGCCCAGTTCCTCGGTTCCTCGTGATTGACCAGCCGAGCCAGGTCTATTTCCCCGAAGCGTGGCCGACATTGAACGAAACACCGGGCGGTAAGTCTGCGGATATTGAGGGCGTGCAACGGATTTTCTCCGCACTTTCCAAGTTTCTCGAATCATTGCCGGAGCCCTTTCAAATCATCGTTTCTGAGCATGCTGGCGCAATTACGTGGCAAGGCTTGAGGAATGTTAACGTAGTGGCCAATTGGCGCGAGGGGCAAGGCGATTACCTGATTCCCGCATCATGGCTGAAAGACGTCTGAATACAAGATTCCAAGCTCACACTGGAGAACACACGAAATGGCTAACATTCAGATCACCGACTACGAGGCCTTCGCTAAGGAGTTCATTGAGGAGTATTTATCGCGGGGGCTTGGCGCTCTGGGAAAACGTGATATTGACATCTTGGTGATGCACTTGCTTGAGACGCATGGGAACACCCGTATGAAGGGGAATCAGGCCCTGAGCATCGACCTTCAGACCGATGTATCGACGATCAAATTGTTGCGCTACAAATCAAAACTGCGATACCCATCGAAAGACGCCGCATTTGTCGCCAGAGACTTCCTCTACGTCCTCGCTTTAGCCCAGTTCGAAGCGGAAAAGGGGCGGCTAGTTTTCATCATCGAAGACTCCTTTATTCGGAACGTCATTCAGGGGCGTCTTAAATCTCAAGGGGCTCTTTTCGATAGCTCCTTCAACTCGGAGATTTTCAAGGTTCGGGTAGAACATCTCAAGCCAATCTTGATTGAATACTACGGCGCGTCGATTGCCGATCCCTTTGTCAAAGACATGAACAAAATCGTGGCGAAGGAGGGCAAACTGAAGTTTTCAGAGATCAAGAACGCTTTTGTCCTTGGCGCTGCGAATGGACTTGGCGCCTCTGTTGTAACTCTTGTGAAGGGGCTGCTCACCCAAGGAGCCGCTTAATCAAGATGCCCACACCCGGAGAACACAAAACCGTCCAAGCCCGGATCCTCGCCTACGCCGAGGCCATCGGTTGGACGATGGTGTCCCGCGAGGAAGCCGAGCAGCGGCGCGGGTTTGATCCGGAGGTGCCACCTGCCGACCGAGCCAGGAATCGCTCGCTCTTCTTCGACGACCTGCTCGACGCCAAGGTACGGGAATTCAATCCGCACTACGCCGAGGCCGAGGGCGCCTTGCTCGGGCAGTTCCGCCATCTCCACACCGACATCTACGGCAACCGGGAATTTGTCGAGCACCGCGATCGTATTCGGGAAGAAATGGCGACCGTTGGCCGAATGCTGCTCGGAATCTGAAAGAATGACCCCTTTAAAACTGGAAAACCCGTCTTGCCCGCCAGACCGCAGTGACGGCCCACTGAGTCTGAATGAGTTAATCCGGTTTATTGATGCCATCTCCTGCCAGGAACTAATTGAATTTGAGTAAGATGGGTTTGAGATTGAAATGCTAAGTGGCTCGTTTAGGTTTTCAAGACAATCATCAATGGCATGGTTACTCGTAAACATTATCTGGAACTGATCCGGGAGCGGCTGAAGAGCTTCCCCGTGGTGTCAGTGCTCGGGCCAAGGCAGGTGGGCAAAACAACGCTGGCCCAGGAGATTGCCGGCGAGCAGCCAAGTCACTTCTTTGACCTGGAAGACGTGGACGCGCTGGCGCGGTTGGCGGCACCGAAGATGGCTTTGGAACGGTTGGAGGGGTTGGTGGTGCTGGATGAGGTGCAGCGCAAGCCGGAGCTGTTCGCGATGCTGCGAGTGCTGGCTGACCGCAAGCCGGGGAAGGCGCGTTTTCTTCTCACGGGCAGCGCGTCGCCGTCACTGGTGCGCGGGGTGTCGGAATCATTGGCGGGCCGGGTGGCGCTGGTGGACGTGGCGGGCTTCAACCTAGAGGAAGTGGGCGAGGCGGAGTGGCGGAAGCTGTGGTGGCGGGGCGGATTTCCGCGGGCATATCTGGCTTCCACAGATGCCGGGAGCCGGCAGTGGCAGGAGGAGTTTGTGCGAACCTTGCTGGAGCGGGACATGCCGCAGTTGGGGATCTCTGTGGCCTCCTCGGCCTTGCGGCGATTCTGGACGATGCTGACCCATTACCACGCGCAGATCTGGAAAGGCTCGGAACTGGCACGCTCGCTGGGCGCGTCCGAACCGACGATGCGCAAGTATCTGGATCTGCTGAGCTCGACCTTCATGGTGCGGCAACTGGCGCCGTGGCATGAGAACCTCGGCAAGCGGCAGGTGAAAGCGCCGAAGGTTTACCTCAGGGATTCCGGACTGCTGCACTGCCTGATGCGGCAGTTGTCCTTCGCCGATCTGGAAGCACATCCGAAACTGGGCGCGTCGTGGGAGGGATTTGCTCTCGAACAGGTCTTGAGTATCACCGGCGACCGCGACGCCTATTTCTGGGCCACGCACGGGGGCGCGGAACTGGATTTGCTGGTGAACCGGGGCGGGAAGAAATACGGCTTCGAGTTCAAGTATGGAGACGCGCCGTCCATGACGAAGTCCATGCACACGTCGTTGAATGATTTGAAACTGGAGCGGTTGGTCGTGGTGCATCCGGGCAAGGATTCCTACGAGATGAACGACCAGACGGAGGCGGTGGCCATCACCCATCTGCGGGCGCGGCTGTCGCAACTGGGCATGGGAGGGGAACAAACATGATCCGGATCCCTTGAGTGAGTTCTGGGCAAAAGGAACTGGTACATCCAAAATCGGAAACCGTTCCCTGACCCCGTCTCCAATGCGCATCCACAATCGTGTTTCCGTAAACACAGAAATACGCCGACGGGAACTGGCCCGGTCGGCGTTTGAAGGACCCTTCGGCAGGAAGGGCAGGGGACCTTGAGGGTCCGGAGCGCTTTTAGCGCCGGAGGAACTGGCTCAACAGGTCGTCGAAGACTTCCCGTGGAATCTCGACGACGTCCTCGTGCCCGGGGACGGTCAGTTGGGCCTTGTCCACCTTGGGCAGCACATGGCCCTGGACGAGCACGGTGTTGCGATCGGTGACGATAATTCCGGGGCACATGCCATTGCCGCAGCCCCGCGGAGAGTAGTGGTCGATGACTTTCATCACCCCACACTTCCGCATCTATTTCGGGGGTCCGTCCAATCTATTTCAGGAAAGTTGCCGACCCTGGACATTGGCACAAAACCTCAAGGTCCGTCAGGTCCCGGAGGGCTCAAAACGCTTCACGTCCTTGAACCGGTCGAAGTCCCGGTCAAACGAGGCGATGGGTACACCTTGGTGGGCCGCGATGGCAGCCACCAAGGCATCGGGGAAGTCGACCGGCTGGGACTTGAACCGCTCCAAAGCGTCCAGCGTGACCTCTTCCAAGGGCACCTTGAGGCGACACCCAGTGATGAGGTCACGGATGGCGTCCGCCACCTCCGCCTGGTCCTGCTTGTAGAAGCTGGTCAGGACGAACGCGGTCTCAGCGACAATCGTCGGTTCGAGGTGCAGCTCGACCTTTCCCGAGGCGCTCTGGAGGAAAAGGTCGGCGGCCGCCGAACTCATCGTCGGATGGTCGTTCTTGAGAAAACGGACCAGCAGGTTCGTGTCGAGGATGTAGCGTTTCATCCTCGGCGATGCTTGGTGGCGTAGTGGCTGGCCCGGCTAGCGGCGACCGCGGCCTTCTCGGCCTCGATGCCAGGGAATGCCACATCCGACTTCAGGCAGCCGCGCAATTCACTCACGCCCCGGACGCGTCGGGCCACGAGCGTTTCTCCTTCGACCGACCAAGAGAGTCGAGACCCCGCCTGAACGGGGAAGATGCGGCGGACCTCCTCAGGAATGGTTACCTGCATCTTCGTGGTTACGGTGGTGATGGTGCTTGCCATGATTCCAAGTATACCAGACGTCCAAGTAATGCTCAAGCGGCTCGAAATACCTCTTGCCATACAGTCCGATAAAATGGATTATCAGACTAACAAGGCCAGAGAAGGGGACCCGTAGGACCGTATTTGTCCCACCTGACCGGTCAGATTCCCGCACAGTAAATGACGGAAATCCTTCATGTTCAGGCGGGTTTTCACCGACCATCGGTCAACACTCTCCTCTTCTGGCCACTGAGGATGTCCGACCCCATGTCCAAAGACGGTCCTATCATTGTCCGGCGAAACAAACCTCAAGGCGTCGCCGTCAGCCCCCCACCGGAACTCACCGGAGAGTCGCCCGATGAGTCACGCCTCCTGGCCCCTGTTCTGCCTTCAGAACAGCGTCTCATCACCCAGGCGGAGTTCCAGCGCCTCGCCGACATCCCTCCCGAGGCGGAGTGGTTTGCGAACATCACCAACCCCCACACTCGCCGGGCCTACCGGAACGATGTTGGGCAGTTCATGAAGTTTGTTGGCATCGAGCACTTCACTGACTTCCGCATCGTCGCCCGAGCCCACGTCATTGCCTGGCGCAAGTCTTTGGAGGACAAGGCGATGGCTCCGGCAACCATCCGCCGGAAGCTCTCCGCTTTGTCCGACCTGTTCGACTACCTGTGCAAGGAAAACGCCATCGTTATCAACCCGGTCCACGGTGTCGAAAGGCCCACCGAAGGGGCGAATGAAGGGAAAACGCCCGCCATCTCTGACGAGCAGGCTCGGCAGCTCCTCAACGCTCCGGACCCCACGACCCTCAAAGGCAAGCGAGACCGGGCGATACTCGCTGTCCTCCTCTACCACGGCCTCCGTCGGGCGGAATTGTGCGCCTTGAAGGTTGAACACTTTGTGCAGCGCCGTGGGATCATGACCTTCACGGTGCACGGCAAGCGTGGAAAGCTCCGCTACCCCCCGGTGCACCCGAAAGCCCTCGCCTTGGTCCAGGACTACCTCGATGCCTCCGGGCATGGGACGGATGCCAAGGGTGCCCTCTTCCGGCCAATGCGCAGGCCTGATGGGAAGTTGGAGAAGGCGCTGACCAGCGATTCGGTGTACCGGAACGTGGTGATGCACTACGCGAAAGCGATCGGCATCAGCATCGATGCCTTCGGACCGCACTCGCTCAGAGCAACCGCAGCAACGAACGCGCTCGAAAACGGAGCCGACATCGCGAAGGTGCAGGAATGGCTGGGTCATTCTGACATCTCCACGACCCGCCTTTACGACAAACGGCAGAGTCGACCTGCGGACTCCCCCACGTTCAAAGTGTCGTATTAAACCCTGTGCGTGATCGTGTTTACGTTGATCACGATCAATTCGTCTTCAACTCGCCGAACCCGGACTCTGACCATCGTTGGGAGTCATGGAACGCGCACAGAGGACCTGTTCTTTTCCTTCTTTTTAGTAACCCGCTCCAGCAAGGCGGGATTTTTGCCGACCTTAGCCAGGTCGCACTTTGCATCTCTATAACCGTCGAACCTATTCGGATTCGACTTTGTGGGCATTAGCCCAGCACCGATTCAATGCATCAAAAACCAAAGGCATCTTCAACTCGAAATCTGCCTGTGTAATATCATTCGCGACCCTCTTTGCTAGGTTCCGCTTTTGATGGGATTTGAGTTTTTCATCAGTTTTCCACTCACTAGGATAGTATGATTCTATTTGGTTAACTGGCAGCACAAAGAATTGTTTACGCTTAATCAGAGAATCATTTTGAGATTTGAATCTACGGAAGCTCTCTTGCTTTTCTGGGCTAGGCGCATCGCACAAGACTATTAGCCTATTTCGATAAACTGCATTCCCGTAGAGAGGTTTGAAAACCAAGTTTAAGGCCTCCATGTTGGAATATATCCGGTCATGGTCTCCCTTCACGCTAACAACTTGAATAGCAGGTCTATCTAAGTAAAACCGCCGCGTGACTCCATCCAGGAGGTCCTTCTCGCTTTCCCCTTCAACCAATAGGAAGTTTGCAGGCAGCAATAAATCGCTAGGGCTTCCCCCAAGTAACTTATATACAACGTCATGTTTACCCTGCGCGTCTATGGGATGGATTGACGTCTCTTGATTGGTCTTCTCGACTCGGAAAATTGATTGCTTCGAGTGATCTTCCGCGATAAATACAGGCGAATGGGTTGTAATAAAAACCTGATCAACCGATGCGGTTAACTCAAGCAATGCTGATTTTAGCTGGCGTTGGGCAGTCGGGTGCAAGTGAAGCTCAGCTTCGTCAATGAAAAATATAAATTGTCTCCCAAAGGCGTCTTCACGTCGATGATCAGCGTGCGTTTTAATAATTGCGAGCATCAGGGCGCGCTGCATTCCATCACCTTTTTGGTCGGCATTCGTATCAACCCCATCATCAACCTTGGTGTTGTAGTTCTTTAGAAACTCGTCAACCGAGGGCGCCGCGATTTCGAAAAACACCTTCGTGCAATCTGGAAACTGCAATGACAAATGGCTACAAACCTTAGCGCTTAACTCATCGAGCGTGCGGCGAACGCCAGAATCTACACCTTGGAAAAATTTGTCAAAAGCCTTTTGAAATAAATCATATGCGGGGTCTTTCGATATTTTCTCAGCAACCACAGCTCCAAGCATCTGCTCAATAGGTGTATTCTTTTTGTAAGCAGAAACCTCTTTTAGATTTTTTGACGTCTCAATGAATTCAAATCGAGGAATACAATTATTGAAGGTGCTATCAGCTCCTGTCGGGACTTTTTTCCATTGCCCGGAAGATTTATGGTATATGCTCCGCTCTTTTTCCAAATTTGATACCCGGCGGACGCGCATGATGTCAGAATCACCAATGATGCCAAGCAGCTTGGTTTTATTATCTTGATTGGTCATGCGCTCCAATCCTTCTTTTACACCAGTGAACTCAATTTCCACGGATACCACATCGGTGTTAGACGCACTAATGTGGCAAACGGAGGTTGCGTCGGTCTTTCCGGTATAAAACCATTCAATTGCTTGAAACAGATTGGTCTTCCCGTGATTGTTTTGGCCGACAAACACATTGAAAGAGGATGTGTTTATATATGCCTCTCGTATAGATTTAAAGTTCTTGACTAGGATAGATTTAATCTTCATAGGTCCTTATTAAATTAAATGAATTTTCTAGCAGGATCGATTGACTTGTAGGTTCTCGTTTTTGCACAGCTAGCCATCGTCATATTAACATTGGTTTGATGCATCGGTATGCAGCGCTGAAATTGCGTGTTGCCGATTTCCTGAAATCACGGGTTGGTTAAATGGTCTAACGCGTCATAACTGTGGGGTAGACAAATCACGGCATTCGCATAGACCTATAGACATTGTGAAGAAGCTGTCTCCATAAACATGATTATCTCGAGCAAAAATCCCATCTGATTTCTTGGCCCCTTTGTAATCGATGCCCAACAGTCTAATATTTTAGGCATCGAGACGAACCGGATCCGTTATTTTACCCGGGATTTGGGAGGCCTAATTACTGATCATAGCTTTAGTAAATATCCCTTTTTAGCAAGCGCATTTTCCAATCGCAATTCTATAGGAGTCCAATGAATCGGCTCCCGAGCATAGTTAGAACGGTAAGACGCAAGATCAAAAAATAGACTGATGATGATTGGCTCTTTTTCATTCAATGGGTGGTCTAGAAGCTTAAGGGCTGAGGCGTAACAATGTTTTCCTGTACGCTTGATTGCCTCCGAATAATCCCCTTTTCTTTGAAGCTCTATGGCGCTTAAAGATGAAACAAAACTACTGCGAACTGCAGCCCTGAAATCTCGTTGAGATTGTTCTTTGCCAACTCAATATGCTAAATATAAAACAACTATCTAGGCGCCAATATATATTGTGTTTTTTTTCATTTAGATTTTACTACAGCCCATATGTTTTTGAAAATTACTTTCAACAGTGGTAGTATTTCAGGTGGTGGGCAAGTCGGCCTCATTGGTGGAATTGGGCTCGGTGGTCGATCGGGGTCGTTTTCGCAGTTTGCATCACAGTCTTTAAAGCATTTCATGCGATCGCCTACGGGTAGGTTATCACCAAATGCTATGCTGCGTATACATTTAGTCCAAATAGGTCAACCTTGTTTATAGAGGTATTATAAGCGAATTGGTGACGATTCGATTCTAAATTTCGGTAGCGACCCGCCGTTAGCCGCATGCCTTCAAATCCTGCCTCTCCAATCGGATCCCTATTCAACCATCTCTGGCTCGAGGGATCATAGAACCGGTATCCATAGTAATAGAGCCCAGAGCTACCCATTACGGGCTTACTGCTGAAGCGCATGCTGTTGGCTGAGGCCAGCGACCCGCCGCTAGCCAAGGTCTGACCGAAGGGGTCGTATTTGTAATAGGCCTTCACGCTCGGGGATCCGCTACCCACCAGCATCGTGACATTGCCGTTTCCGTCGGCATAGTAGTGAGCCGAGGTCGATACGCCATACGGGGAAGTCGTGGCGTGCGCTCCACGGGAGAGCAACCCTCCGATTCCTCCAGCACCATCCAAGCTCCCACTCAGGTCGGCGCCACGGGTGTAGGTCACCAGCGGATTGTTCGCGTTGCTCCGCTCCTGGACGAGGAGCATCCCATCGTAAAGGTAGCGCGTCTCCGATCCCAGCAACCAGATGTTCCCGGAGCTGTACCATGTGTAGTCTTTCCGGATCCGCAGCCGTCCATGTCCATCATGGATGAAATCGATCTTCCAATCATTGGTCGCCGTGACGCTTTGGAGCTGATTCTCCGCATCGTAGGCGTAGGAAAGGTCGCTAGACCCTCCAGTGGGTCGGTATGTCAGGTTCCCATTGGCATCATGGACCCAGCTCGATCCACCGTCGTTGCTGACCTGGTTCAGAACGTTGATCGCATAACTGGTCACTGCCGCATTGTTGGTCCGCTTCAGGATGTTCCACCCAGAATCATACAAGGTTAACTAGAGGAAGAGAGAAAGTGACGTTCAATTTTTCTCTTGCCCAATTGAGCAATTCTGTTTGTTGGGTCCAATTCGATTGCTCTTTCGAGAGCGGTATAAGCCTGATCCCAATCTTCGAGATTGTGGTAAGACACTCCCAACGCGCAAAAGATGGCAGAATCGTCCGGTTTAATTAAAGCAGCCCTCTTCAAGTATTCCAAAGCAATCTTGTATTCTTCACGTAGATTGTGCAATTCTCCAATACTTCGCAAAACAATATGATCGACAGGGCCGAGCGCTGCGGCACGCTTGTAGCTATCTATTGCTCGTTCTGTATCTCTCATTGCCCAGTAGGCCAATCCCCTGTTTGAAAACGCGTGAACGTCCTCTCCATTCAATAAAATGCGATCGTAGACCGCGATAGCGCGTTTATAATCTCCACTGTCGTAATAACACTCAGCCTGTATGTGCATTAGTTTGTTTTTTGTATTATCAGAGATATTCGTACGTTCAGTCATCAGTCTTTGAATGAGTGCGATGGCGTTTTCGAATCGCTTTTCATTGCGCAAGAAGCAGACGGCTTTAATTAATTCATCTTCCGAAAACGCCAGAATACTGGCACCTTCAATTAAATTCTTGACCTCATCATTGATATTTTGAACCAACTTGGATTTAATGTGATTCCATTTCATAAATATTCACGCGGTTCGTCCGGATTGTCCCGCCCACCTCGACCTTCTCCTCTCTTTCCTTTTTCAATCCGACGCCTCAACTTCTCGTATTCCTCAGTTCCCTTTTTGGGACCCAATCCCTTGAATGGATCAGAGTCCTCTCCTCCCATCAAATCCGGTCGCGAGTCACGGTTTTTGGATTTATATTCGGGTTCTTCACTCTCGGAGTCATCGTCACCGCCGTTCGTGTTGCTATTGAAGACCGCATCCTTGACTGCGCATATCGCGGACCCGGCCGCTACCGATGCCGCAGTCAATGCTGCTGCGCACGCCCGAGGATTAGTAATGCACCAGAGAACTGCTCGTCCAATTATCGCGGGATTTCTCCCGTCAGGGTCGATGCCGGTTACGGAATTATTCCTCACGAACCGATACAGGTTGATTCCACCCTCTTCTCCTAAAGGGTCCCTATTCAACCATCTCTGGCTCGAGGGATCATAAAACCGGTATCCATAATAATAGAGCCCAGAGCTACCCATAACGGGCTTACTGCTGAAGCGCATGCTGTTGGCTGAGGCCAGCGACCCGCCGCTAGCCAAGGTCTGACCGAAGGGGTCGTATTTGTAATAGGCCTTCACGCTCGGGGATCCGCTACCCACCAGCATCGTGACATTGCCGTTTCCGTCGGCATAGTAGTGAGCCGAGGTCGATACGCCATACGGGGAAGTCGTGGCGTGCGCTCCACGGGAGAGCAACCCTCCGATTCCTCCAGCACCATCCAAGCTCCCACTCAGGTCGGCGCCACGGGTGTAGGTCACCAGCGGATTGTTCGCGTTGCTCCGCTCCTGGACGAGGAGCATCCCATCGTAAAGGTAGCGCGTCTCCGATCCCAGCAACCAGATGTTCCCGGAGCTGTACCATGTGTAGTCTTTCCGGATCCGCAGCCGTCCATGTCCATCATGGATGAAATCGATCTTCCAATCATTGGTCGCCGTGACGCTTTGGAGCTGATTCTCCGCATCGTAGGCGTAGGAAAGGTCGCTAGACCCTCCAGTGGGTCGGTATGTCAGGTTCCCATTGGCATCATGGACCCAGCTCGATCCACCGTCGTTGCTGACCTGGTTCAGAACGTTGATCGCATAACTGGTCACTGCCGCATTGTTGGTCCGCTTCAGGATGTTCCACCCAGAGTCATACCCGTAGTCGAAGTTCTCCGCCGTCACCGTGGTTCCACTCCCGTCATAGGCCCGGGCCGTCCGTATCTCTCCGGCCGGATCATAGGTATAGACCCCATACCCATTCCACAACGTCGCCGCCGAGTTGGTCCGGGAGAGGGTCGTCCGCTGATGGGCAGCATTCAGGACATATCCGTGCCGGTTGAGCAGGCCATTCCCCGCATCCCGGAGTGAAGTGTCCGTCAGGCGGGCCAAACTGTCATACGTGTTGGTCACCCAGAATCCACCGGGCTGGCTGAGATTCCGGATTCGGTCCCCGGCTCCAGCGAATAGATAGCTGAAACTACCCGCCGGACTGCTCACCTGGGTGAGCCGATACAAGGCATCCCACCCATAAGTATTAGTCCAGGCATTCCCCGTGGGTTGGAGGATGACCATTTGACTTCGTTTTCCAGCGCTATTGTAGCTCCAGGATACGGTGTCGGATGCCCAAGGACCATCCTCCGAACGAAGGCGACCCTGTACGTAGGAGTATCCCGTCGTTCCAATCGCGTCCACCCGGTTCGTCAACCGATTCAAGGCGTCGTACGCCTGCGTCACATCCGTCGTCCCGCTCGGGTAGTTCACCACCGTGACATTCCCGCTCACGTCGTATCGGTATTCTGTGTTCCCCATCGCCTGACTCCACCGGTTGGTCAACCGGTCCAGTGCGTCGTAGCTGTAGGTGAGATTGGTCACAGCATTCGCATAGACCTTATGGCGAAGCCGCCCTTGCCCGTCATAGATCCACCGCGTCCCGTTGGTCGCCGACCCGCTCGTCGCCACCGACTGATTCCCGTCCCACAGTCCCACCATTTTACCCGCTCCATCGTACAGAAACCGGTTGGTCATCAGGCCCACAATCACCTCATTGGTCTTCCATCCGGCTGCATGGTAGGCATATCGGGTCACCTGATTGATCGCATTGGTGTAGGAAGTCGCCCCCTCCACGGCGGTGGTATAACCCCACGACTCGGTGCCTCCACCCACCAATGCCCGAGACACCATCCGCCCAGCGGCATCATACCGATTGGTTGTCACCACGCCGTTCCTGTCGGTCGAGGAGATTACTCGATCGAACGCATCATAGATCCAGGACCCTGTCGTACCCAAACTGCTGGAGGTCGACTTACGCCGACTCAGATTGTCATGGCTCTGTGATCGGCTCCCCAAGGCATCTGAGGTCGTGGTCAACCGCCCTAGGGCGTCATAGACATTGGTTACTGACGAGCCATCGGCTCGAGTCTCTTTCAACACCCGTCCCAGCAGATCCCGACTGTAGCTCGTTGTTTCTGCCAAACTTAGTCCATAACCCTGTGTCACCTGACTCAGCCCCCCACAGTCGCAGTACTGGAACTCGGTCAGCGTCCCATTCGGATCTCCCCGATAGGCCAGCCGCCGCAACCCATCGTAGGTGTAGGTCGTGCTGTTGTAATTGGTCCCACCAATGACATTCACCATGGCCGTCCGATCGAGGATCAGCTTCCCGCCAGTGCTCGATGAATAGCTCTGGGAAGGAAACAACTCGTAGTGGAACCATTCGGCCCGGTCGGGAGTACGTCGCTCCCACAATCGCCCGAGGGCATCGTAGATGTTGGTGACGCTCAATCCGTAGGGTGTGGTCTCGACCACCCAGGTGGTCCGGTTCGTCAGCGTGTTGCTATTCAGTCCTGCCCGGGTGTAGGTGACTCCCAGGGACCGACTCCGAACATTGGTCCGATAGGCCACACCCGCATCCCACCAACGGGTCGTCCGGGTTAACCCATCCGCACTGAACACATTGCTCATCAGATTTCCCGAGGGGCTGAGCAGGGAAGTCAGGCGTCCCTGACTGTCGTAGGTGTACTGGGTCAGCTCCGAATTGACCGCATTGGTCATCCGAATCATCCGATGGTTCGTGTCATAGGCATAGCCCGCCTGGAACAGCCCACCTGGGCCGTAGTGAGTCAGCAGATCCTCCCCACTGCTGTCGTAGGAATAGCTGTTCGTCCGGTACAAGGTGCTCCCACTCTCGCGCCACCGTTCGATCACCTGCGTCGGATTCTGAACCTGATTCCAGGTCGTCGCTCGATACACGGAGGTGGCATCCGGCATCACCCACGCCACCACACTCGGAAGCAGATTCGTCCCTGCAAAGTTGTTCTTTCCTGAGACCTTCCCTGCGTAGTCGTACCACGTTGCCGGACCCGTGTTCACCCCATCTGGGCTGCCCTGACGCTCCCATTGGAGCACGTTCCCCACAAATCCGCTAGTCGTGCCATCATCTCCCCAACTGCTCCAATGCCGAATACGGGCATAGCGAAATTGGGTCGCACTCAGACTCGACAAGGCTGTGTTGATGTAGGTGCTGGCCGCCCGTCCCCAGTAGAAGGTGTTCCGTTGATTCGCCAGCGTGGTGTCGAGGGTTCCCAGCCATCCGGGCTCACCGCTGCTGACGCTGGGCACCGTCGGTGGCGAACTGGGGACGTTGCCATTGTTGTCGATATTGATCAGCGCAAAGATCTGCCGGGCCGAACCCGGTTCCGTGACGATAATGGAGCGGTCAATCTGATTGGTGTAGGTGTGCCCATCGTAGCCTGTGTTGTCCTCGATGCTGAACGAAGTCGTCCCGTAGGGCGTCACCAAAGCCGAGGGGAGATCGGTGGTATCATAATCGATCCGCGACACGATCCCGGCCACGTCCTGGATTGTCGCCAGATTGCCCTGCCCCTGATTGTCGTTGTAGGTGAAGGTCGTTGTTTCCCCATTCGGACCCACCACCCGCGTCACGGTCTGTGGATAGCTCCCGTTGTCATAGTACAGGGTTGTCTCTGCCCCATCGGCGGCGATCACCTTCTGAAGCCGATGATACCGGTTTTCCGGCACCCCGTAGGCATTGGTCACCACGGTCCATGTCATCACAAACCGGGTCGTCTCCCCCTTCGGAGAAATCACAGCGCTTAGTGCAAAGGTGACCCCACCCTCGGTCACCGCATTGGTGTACTGTTCCCTCCATCCGGTCGGACGCAGGGCCTCGTATCCGATCGCCGTTCCGCTGCTATACAGGATATCCACCTTCACCGGCACGGGTTTGCCCAGCCACCCCTCGGTCTCCGAGGTTCCAATCGGATAGGCATTCCCGTTCTGTGTGTCCGAAATCCAATAGGTCAGCTCTCGTCCATCGGTCCCCATCAACACCACCTGAGAGGTATCCCAGGGGCTCTGTCCCATCCGGGAGAACCACGGGCACTTCCACATCGGATCGGTCATTTGTCCCAAGCGGCTGTAACCCGATACAAAACTCGCCTGCCGGCTCTTGTACATCACCTCCAACCGCACAGCTGGGCCGTACTTGGGCTTGTAGGTGAAGGGTCGATCCTGGATCCACAGATTCAGCCAGGGCTCATCCACGGACCACGTCGGCATTCCCACGGCACTCGAATCACACCCCAGACAGGGTTGGGTAGTGGTCCCCGCATCGAATCCCGTCCCAGGGAGTCCCGTTCCCCACGTCCCAGGGCCCCCTCCGACAGGCCCACCGGACATGCAGCAGGTTGGGGACTCCCCACCGTCCCCTTCATCCTCTGTACAGCCACCGCCACCGCCACCGCCACCGGCATTGCCCGTGTTGCTGAGGGTTGGGAACCCCTTTCCAAACACCGTCCGAGCCTCGGCATCGGTCAACCACCGCCACCCCGCGGGCAGGTTTCCTGCCGGGATCAGAAATACCCCACTGGCCTCCTGGGCCACCTCCTCCACCTCCAACCACGTCCGCATCAAAAACGTGGGATCCACGACCTGAACCCGATCCCCGTCCAGTGCCGTCAAAGCCGCATAGTGATCATCACCCCAATGCACCACCGAGGGCACCACCACCCCCACGCCAGACTCCCGCCACGCCGCCCGCAATCCCAACCCAACCCCTTGAGCCTCCCGGACGAGTGCCGCAGCGCTGAACCCGCCGACCGGGGAGTCCAACCCTAGGAGCGAATAGAAACTCTCGCCCCGAAGCACCCGCCCCACCTCGAACAGCGCATACGGACCGCAGCGGAACGAGATCTCAGGATGCCGCCTCATCATTGCCAACGACTCCATCGCCTCCCGGAACTGCATCGTCCGAAATCCTCCGTCCAACTTCCGACCCCGCATCTGCTCCTTAAGTTCCTCCAACTCGTCCACTCGTCCCAGAGAAGCCAAGACCTTCGCCCGTTCGGCCACGCACTCATCGGCCACTTCTTTCCCAAACCCTTCTGTAAATCCGTGGCAGGCCTCAAACCCCTCCCTCCACCGCTCCAACGCAAGGGCGTACCGCCCACTTGAACGGTAGAAACGACCCAGTTGGCGTCGGATGTCGGGATTGTAGGGGGAATCCGGATTCTCTTTCAGGTAGACCTCCAACTCCGCCATCTGTTGCCGGAGCATGCCCGGACTGGGATTCGCCCCCGCCCGGGCCATCGAACGGTACTTCGTCGACAAATCCTCCAACCGCGACACCTGTTCCGCCGAAGCCAACCTACCTCCCACGACGCGCACCTCATCCCGGAAACCTCGGATTTCAATCGCTTTGCCCGGAACTTCTCCGGCAATCAAACAAGGACCAAGGACTAGACTCAGGAGGAGCCCGCCAAGAAGGGCGAGACCTCGGAGGAAAAACAGGAACATCGGAATCTGTAGGGTTGGTGGTGTTGTTTGGTTCAATCCACAGGCTCCCCTTTGGGGAAGACTGCGGGCTCTGGGATGCGAAACGCCCGAGTCCTTCAAAACCTTACGCGGAATCTTTTGATTTTTTTGAGGGGCCAAAATCAAGAGGCCCAAGCGCAATCCGGACGGCAACTCGACACTCCCTATCTAGCTCAGCCCCAGGCTGTTTCACCACCACGAGACCTTAGGGTCCCCAGACCCAGTGTCCGCAGTGGCGTGGTGGAGTTGGCCTTAACAGGAGCAGAAAACACGGCCCACGCCGGCAGGAATCCGAATCCGGCCCCTACCGCTCCGCGAAAAACTCGGATATAAGGAGCAGGAGTATGCCGACCCCATCCCAAACCATCCTTGGCGACATCGTTCGCTTGGGGAACTCCCCCATCAGCGACAAAACAGTTCCCGAGCTCCAGACCCTGCTCGCCAAGGTCCTGGACTATGCGGATTCCCTCGCGGCGAAAGGGACGACTGTGGATAACCTTGCGGACTTTCAGGAGACGCTGGACGACCTGACGGGGATCGCTGACACCCTCGACGCCGCCTGTGACGCCTATGACATGGCGGACGACGACAACTCGCGGGAAGAGGCACTCGAATCCGCCGGAGAGGCGCTGGCAGACCTTGCCGGGCCTCTCCAAGAACTCGACTCCATCGCCGAATACATTCCCAGCACGGAGACCGATGTTGCCAGGCGCTGGGCCGCCGACCTCAAACGCCTCGCAACCCTTCCACAGAGTCAATTCCGGAAGGCCCTGGACCTACTCCTCGACCAAACTCGGACCCCGAAGGAATCCGCCGTCTTGATGGCTTTGGCCAAGGCGACAATCCTTGAGAACTCCCGTTAGCGACACGACTGTCATCGCCTTGGTTCCGCCTAGGACCAACTCCTCATGGTGGCACAACACCATTGCGGGCAAGGCCGCCATCTTCTTCCTCAAGGGCCGCCTCAGCTTTGGCGATGGCAGCCAGCCCCCTTCCCTTCCAGCCTTTGCTGCGGGCGGTAGGCTCACGCCGAACGGGGTGCACTGAACGACAAACCCGTTTTGTAAACCCCACTGGGCAAAAGTGGCTTGTGTTAAATAAACGTCGGTTTATTTAACGCTAGTAACACTTGTAGTAACCGCGCTTACCACAACCAAACGGCGATGAAACCATTTCAGCCGGAGACACTTCCACCAAGTAACCTTGATTTGCTGGCGCTGATGCCATCGGTCGGCAAAGCCAACCGCGCCATCGCCACCCTAGAAGGCCTCTTCTACGGCATCCCCAACCCAAACGTTCTCCTTTCGCCGATCACAACCCAAGAAGCGGTGTTCTCCTCCAGGATTGAGGGCACACAGGCGGATTTTGAAGACGTTTTGAAGTTCGAGGCCGGCGAGTCACCGACGGAATCGTCGCGGCGTGAGGACATCCATGAAATTATGAACTATCGGAAGGCGCTCCGTTTTTCCGAGCAACTTCTCAAGGAACGACCCTTTTGCCTCAACACGGTTCTCAAACTCCATGACGTCCTCATGGACAGCGTGCGGGGCCACGACAAGGGCCGCGGCCGCTTTCGGACCGTTCAGAATTGGATTGGGAAACCGGGCACCACGATTGAGGAAGCCGCGTTCGTCCCGCCGTCTCCCTTGGACCTGCAGGACCACCTGAACCGCTGGGAAGCCTACTGGCACGCTGACGCCCCAGACCCACTGATCCAACTCGCCCTACTCCATGCGCAGTTCGAGATTCTCCACCCCTTTATTGACGGCAACGGCCGTCTCGGACGCATGGTCATCCCGCTTTTCCTCTACGAGAAAAAGATTCTCAGCCGCCCCTGCTTCTACCTGTCTGCGTTTTTTGAAGCGCGACAGGATGAATACATTGCAAGGCTCCGTGAGCTCGGACAACCCGGCAGCTGGACACGATGGTGCGCTTTTTTTGTGGAGGGCGTAGCCGTGCAGGCTGAAGCAAACACCACAAAGGCAAGGGCTATCCAAGACCTCTATGAGCGACTGAAGAACCAGGTGATTGACCTGACCCATTCTCAGTTCGCAGTGCCACTCCTCGATTTCATCTTCGAGCGGCCCATATTTCGCTCCAGCGACGTCACCAAGCTAGAGCAGATGCCCAGCGCCCCCATGGTCGCCAACCTTCTCGGGAACCTTCGCCGGAACGGAATCCTCCACACCGTCCGTGAAGGTGCTGGCAGACGACCCAACGTCCTCGCCCTAGCCGAACTCATCAACCTCTGTGAAGGAAGGAAAGTCCTCGGATGACCGCTAACCTTCGGCCCTTGGTATTGCCATGAACTTTTGCGACTTCCGCTCTACAAAACCGAATCGCGGTGGAGTCGATCCGTGCGGAACAGGAGTACCTCGGAGTCCGGGTCACGCTTCGAGCGCGGATTGGAAATCCCCGCATTACGGTACAGGCCAACATCGGGTTCGACGACGCTTTCTCGATTGAGCCTGAGGATATTGAGTTTCCAGTCGGGCTAAGCGCGGGCCTCGCGACCGAACCGACCAAGCAGGCGCACTGCAAAGCGTTTTGGCTAAAGGTCATGCGGACCTCACCAACGCCAAATTCTCGGGAAGAGGCACTCGAAGCGGCGGGAGAGGCACTGGCAGACCTTGCTGGGCCTCTCCAAGAACTCGACTCCATCGCCGAATACATTCCCAGCACGGAGGCCGACGTTGCTAGGCGCTGGGCCGCCGACCTCAAACGCCTCGCAACCCTTCCACAGAGTCAATTCCGGAAGGCCTTGGACCTACTCCTCATGGTGGCACAACACCATTGCGGGCAAGGCCGCCTCAGCTTTGGCGATGGCAGCCAGCCAGCCCCCTTCCCTTCCGCCCTGATTGTCTGGGGACTTAGCCCAGAAACTGCCCCCCTTCTCCGCGCTGCGATTCCCGAAGCCTGGTCACCCTGAGGGTGGCCCGTTTGCTTAGCGTTTCAGAACCCGGGTAGAATCCTGCTGTTGGGGTTGCTCATGGCGCAGACCCCTCTCTCTGCGCTCCCACTTCAGGTTTTCACAGGGGCGGTTTGGTGAGGTCACTTTTTCGACCCTCCACCGCCCCGGAAACTCCCCTCCCGAAACACAGGTCCGCCGAAAGCGCCGGTGAGGAGGAGAAAATAATCAGCGCAGGCCAACCGGGGGCAATTCCCCGGCAGCCGTGGCAG
Source organism: uncultured Verrucomicrobiota bacterium (assembly GCA_964654875.1). Classification (GTDB taxonomy): domain Bacteria; phylum Verrucomicrobiota; class Verrucomicrobiia; order Limisphaerales; family UBA9464; genus UBA9464. The sequence goes on from CAZZKQ010000001.1 coordinate 22,472, forward strand.
GCCACAGGCAGCAACAGAGAGAGTCCCACCATGAGCACCACCATCAACTTCAAGGCCAGCGCCTTGAGCACCGAGACCCTGCAACTGGCCGCTCCGAGCATCTTTGCTCGGGGAGCCGCGCCGGGTTTGAGCCCCAGATACACCTTCGTCCCCACCGCGGACATCGTGGAGGGGTTACGCGAGGCCAACTGGGCTCCGGTGCACGTGGAAGAGCAGCGCCCCCGCAAGGTCGAGCGTCTGGGCTTCCAGAAGCACCTCCTCCGGTTCCGCCAGGTGGAGCAGATGCAGACCCTCGACGAGTGGAACGTGGAGCTGGTGCTCCTCAATTCCCACGACGCGGGCTGTGCCTATCAGCTCCATGCCGGAATCTACCGCCGGATCTGTTCCAACGGACTGGTGGTTTCCGAGGCGGGCTTCGAGGCGTTGCGGTTCCGGCACTCCGGCCTCGACCCCGTCGAGGTCGTCCGGGCCAGCCTGCGGGTGATTGAGTTCATGCCGCAGGTCAGTCGGCGCATCCAGGACTTCCGGATGCGCTCGATGAGCTGGGGCGAGCAGCTCGCCTTTGCTCGGGCCGCTCTTGCGGTCCGTTTCGAGGAGGATGCTCCGGTGGACCCGGGCTCCCTCCTTCAGGCCCGGCGGGCGGAAGATTCATCTTCCGACCTCTGGACCATCCTCAACCGCGTTCAGGAACACCTGATTCGCGGTGGGGCTTCCGACGGACGACGAGACCGAAATGGTCGACTCCGTACCGTGCGTGCCCTCCGGGGCATTGATTCGAAGGTGACGCTCAACAAGGCCCTCTGGGGTCTCGCTGAGCAGGTCATCCAAGGTTCCGAGCCCACCCCAACGGTGAGTCTGAGTGTCTAAAACGCACCGGCTTCACTCGCGGACGGCTCTGAAGGTTTCCACGGCTTTTGAAGGATTGTGCCCCAAAACAACCCTTCACCCACTTTCAGGAAAACATGCTTACATTTATCGAACCGCCTCTCTACTTCGACGCGTCACCGAGGGCACCACCGTGGTCCGATCCAAGATACGCGCCGGGAGGAGCCTTTGGAGGACCCACCTTTCATTCGCTTCACCAACAGGAAGAGGCACTCCCAGCGTTAGACCCCCTTCCCTGCCCTGCTGCATCAGGCCCCGCACACGTTTCCCCGGCGACTGCCATTCAATCGGTGACGTGAGTCTCTCGGTCTCCGCCTTCTGCCCTCCTCCCGGGTTCCCTCCGCGCAGGCCTCGCGCCAGGACGGGCCCTGTCACTCGGACCTGCCCTTGCTCCGTGACCCCGTCCGTCAGGACGGCGGACCCGTGTTTCTTGCCGGAGCGGTCGTGCTCTCCCCGGACCTGCGAAGAGAGCACTCCCGCTCCTTCAAAACCCAAGAAACACATGACCGAGACGATTCACGCCACACCGATGATGCAGGCCATCGACGAGGCTTCCCGAACGGGAGCCAAGAAGTTCCGCAGCAAGACGCAGCCTCAGGAATGGGGGCTCATCTCACTGCGGGAATGCCCCCTCCCCAGCGAATTGAAGGAATGCACCTGCCCTGCCCAAGCTGCCAGCTACTGGAACACCCACGTCCGCTCGAACCCATACTTCAACCCCGAGGTGGAATGCTTTGTGGTTCTGCTCCTCAACGTCCGCCGCAAGATCAAGGGGCACGTCCTGATCTCCACCGGCCTCATGGACCAGGTGCTCGTCCACCCCCGCGAAACCTTCCGCGCAGCGGTCATCGCCTCCGCACATTCCATCATCATCATGCACAATCATCCCTCGGGTGAACCCAACCCGTCTGAGGCAGACCTCCGAATCACCCGCGAACTGGTCCGCTCAGGCCAAGTGCTCCGCATCGAGGTTCTCGACCACGTCATCATTGGCAACGGCAACCATGTCTCTATACGGGAACTGGGCTATTTCAGCTGAGGTATACTCCCTTCAAAAATATGAGGAGGGCTTGGTGAGCTTGTTCGTCGCACTGACATTTTTGGTGCCACCTGCATTGAACTGGAGCCATCTATAGGCACTAGTGCCGAGAATCTGCATTCCATACGGCATTTGGTGCCAAGGATTTTCCGGGATGCGTGGTCAAACAAGGCGATGAAGGACAAGTCTCCATCGCCGTTAACCGAATCCGCATTAGACTCGCTATTGCGAACAGTACCCACCCCTAAATGGAAAAACACCTACTGGAAGGACTTTCCAGGACGCATTTGGCGTGACTTGAAGCCAGAACCAGGTGCCCGGTTTTTGAAGCCCCCACAGATACCAAAGATTCCCCGGCAAGGGAGCCGGAAATCCCGTTAGTGAGGTCGATCAAGTTGCCGACTGGACGCTCGCTATCCTGACAGATATTGCAGATCTCACCGACCCGGATCACACAATCTATCCACGTGGCAGGCATCTTACCCGACATGGCCTACCTGTTTTTTGAACCAAATTTTGGGCTCGAAAAGTTCAGTAGGCGGAGACAGTAACAATCGGACGGGCACGGCTCTTGTTGATGGTAACCTTGAGAGAATGCGTTTTTGAAACATTCACCCGAAGAATCCTTTTCCATCCTATGGTTGTGGCCGAAAACATCTGCTCACGTCCGTTGGTGTCCACCACAGTAAGTTCAAAATTCTCCACCCTTTGCCCTTGGGTAATATCTTCCTGAAGAACGACGTAACGGAGCGACACTGGTTCGTTAAATTGGACCGTTTGCGAGCCGCTGTTATCGGGCAAAACATTCATCGGATTGCAGACCGCATTGGTTGAAGCCAGGTGATTGGTCGAAAACAAAGCCTTCAGCGTATCCCCAAACTCCTGGAGCCGCTTTACATCCGGCTCTGGAATGCGTCCTGAACGGTCGGGGGCGATATTGAGCTGTAGACCGGCGTTTCTGCCCACCGATTCCTCATAAATTCGGACCAATTCGGGTACTGATTTGATCGTTGACTCGGTATTCGGCTGCCAAAACCAGCCTTGACGCAGGGAAACGTCGGCTACGGCGGGATACCAGTGAAGGTATTTAGCCCCCTCAATTTTCTCCTGACTGCCCAAATCTTCAGCAGTGAGATCCGGCCAATGATAATCTGATGGACGCTTTGGAATGGGTATGACACTCCACTCGCTTTCGCGCGCTCTCCCTATTTCGTTTCCGACCCAGCGGACATCGGGACCCCGGATACTGATCACTGCATTAGGCTGTAATTCGCGGATCAACCGGTAGTAGCGTGGAAAATCGTATCCTTGCTGGCGACCCGGCGGATTGGCTCCGTCAAAAAACACCTGGCTGATGTCCCCATAACCAGTCAGCAGTTCTCGCAACTGATTGCAGAAGAAATCGTTGTATTTCCGGCTGTTTCGCCCAAAAGTGGGTTCATGAAGATCGGCTGGAGACAAATACACTCCGAAGGCCATGCCTGCTCTCCGACAGGCGGCGGATAGTTCCCCGATCACATCACCCTTGCCACCTTTCCATGGCGAATGTTTGACAGAATGTTCGGTGAACTTACTAGGCCACAAGCAGAATCCATCATGATGCTTGCATACTAGAATTGCAGCCTTTGCGCCAATTGCTCGCGCACTTTCAACCCACTGGACACAGTCCACATCAGATGGGTTGAACAACTTTTGACTCTCGCGGCCTGTGCCCCATTCTTGTCCGACAAATGTGTTAATTCCAAAGTGAATTAATACTTCAACCTCTAAAGCCTGCCAATTAAGCTGTTGAACAGACGGAGCAGCATAATAGTTTGCTTCACGCACTCGTCCGACTTGAGCGTGAAGAATCACACTAAAATTTAAAATCGCACTGTAAATAACACGGCACATTTGCAAAATATCTTTATAATGCCTCATCATGCATAAACTCAGGCATGATTATCAATCCGCATATGACAGCAACAGCCAGTTCAACCAATTTTAAATCACACTTAACCTCCGCGTCACACCTAAAATAGCGACCTATCATTCTACCACAATTCACAAACTCTTTCGGAAGACACAATGGATTTTTTTCCGGAAAGTCATATCGCGCTTCGTTAAAGATACCGCTGACACCGGGAATTCCTTCAACAGTTAATGGTGATACCAAATTAGATCGATACTTTCTATCAACCACCACAGTGAATTTAGGCGATTGATTGTAGAAAGTTAAAAAAGGTGCCTTACCAAACCGCACCAACTGAAAAGTGGCGACCTCTCGGTTTTTCGCTGAGACCTTTCCGTCAAGGTATTTGGGTGCAAAAAATCTTCGAATGCCTTTTCGCTCGTTCAGAGAACGCTCGGCCAGCACGTTTAATTCCTCGTCACAATATTTGCACGCAATGCTATACCGGTCTGGGAAATAGTCTAAATACTGCCCTGTCAACACGTCCGTGCTTCCGGATTCGTGACAAAGCAAGAGCGAGAACTTCCTCTGCGCAGTAAACGTCAGATATATGTCCGTAACCATCTTGCGTTTAAATTTCACCCACGCTTTAATGCCACATAAAGAGTTGCTCGATTTATTCGCTGCCAGCAAGGTTTATTGTATGAACATATTCGTATGAATTTCCGATTACTGGGACAACGAAAAATAGGGACACATCTGCTTGAAATCCAACTCTCATAACAAAATCCACTTTATACTTCCAAGGTGTCCAGTAGCAACCATTGTTTAAATCGCACTTAAATGTGCTTTGAAATGTACCCATTAACTCTGCATTCCCATATATCGTCGGGGCCTTTTTGAGCCAGCGAGGTTTGATCGAAGATATTCGAGCGCCAGCCGAGAGAGACACTTTTCTAATGCCGTGCCCCGACCATCTGTTCTGGCAGTAATCATATTTCAGCTGAAAGCCCATGGCACCACTTCCCTGCACCCGCCCAGTTACTCTTGCAAATTCCCGTAGGAGTCTAAGCGGGCCTGGGAAGAAAAAGCTCGCTTCAACTTCCCCTTCAATTGCTAGTTGAGCCTGCCCTGTGGTCTCAATGTCTGCCCCCTCTCCTCGCATGGTGCAGCATACGTGACAATATTTACCTTCAACCCGTCCTTGGCTTCTCAGTCGGAAATCAAACCCCGTCCAGTCGGACAGACTATCAAGAATCTTAGGTTTTTCAAAATCCCATGTTCTACGAAATGAATCGCAGTGTTTTAACAATCCTAACTCATCTAGTGACCCGATTGAATCATTGTTAACAAATGCATATATTGCGATACCTCCATTCTCTTCAATTGGATCTCGCGAGAGCCAGCGTCCAGTGGATGGTGAAAAATAGCGATAACCGTAATAGAGAAAACCGGATTCTTTTTCAGTATATTTGGTGGAAAACCCAAATGGATTTTGAACTGCAACTACCCCAGTCTCACGGATACGTTCTCCAAAGGGGCCATACTCGTAGGTCGCGGATGGAATAGCAGACGCTCCATCGACTAGAAGTATCACGTTGCCGTTACCGTCACAGGCTGAGAAATGCAGAGTTCCAGAACCAGTGTTTACCGCGAGTAGCCCGCCGGTCCCGCCCGCACCACGAAATGTTTCGCTTATATCGTATCCCCAAAGATACGATCGTATTATGGTACTGCTGCTATCTAGTTCGGCCATGAGGTTCCAACCATCGTAGAGGAACTTAAGATCGGTAGCAGGCGAACCGGTGCCACTTGTATTGTTCCAACCCTTTTTGCGGACACGTCGGCTATTCCCGTCATACTCGAAATCCAGCCGCTGCTGCGGACCGACCGCCGTGGCGGCAACCATGCGTATGAGACGGTTTTCGGCATCCCAAGTGTAGTTCCAGCGTCCGTCACGGAGTTGGTTGCCGTCGGCATCGTAGCCTTCGTTGACCGTCGAGGTGGCCGGATCGTCATACAGTTCCGGCGTCTTGGGCACGTACAGGTTACCAGTGCTGGTGGTGCTGCTGGCCCCGTTGACGGCCTGGATGGAAAGCGACTGCCAGACCGGATTGGAACCGTTGCTGACGCTGACCTCCTTCCAAAAATACTCTCCCCGTTCGTAGGCCGCAGCGCTGTTGACGGTCACTGTCGCGGCACCCTCCGCAAGGCCATTCACTTGAACAACACCGGGAACGGTCCGGCTGACATACTGGTTGAGCAGGTTTGGAGTGTAGGTGGCCGACTGGAGGTTCTGGCCGTTGGCATCGCCGCCAAACTTCGCAGACAGGCGGTTGCCGATGGTATCGAAACCGTATTCAAACTGCTGGCCGGCGACGGGAGTCCCGTCCAGCCAGTAGCGTCGTCCTGACGTTACCTGCCCCAAGGAGTCATATTGGTAAAGCCAATAGCTGCCGTCGTTCAGCGTCACGCGGGTGCGCTGGTTCGTATCGTTATAGGCATAGCTGAACGAAACCGGCATCTGCCCGCTGCCAGCCGGGGTAGCCTGTGTGTCAATCAGCCGCTCCAAGCGGTCGTAATTGCGGCTGACCGTGAGCCGGGTGGTCGTGCTCTGCTTGGAGGTAATCGTGCTGATGAGGCGCGAGTTGGCATGGTAGGCGTAAGTGGATGAATAGCTGCCATCGGTGACCGATTGCAGGCGACCCGCTGTGTCGTAGGCATAGCTTTGGCTGATGGTCGTGGACGTGTTCGCTCCCAGCGAATTGCGCCGCAGATAGCCGTCGTAGCCCACCGTCACCGTCAGTCCGCTCAACGTGCCACCGCTGTAACCTTCCCCGGTGAATAATCCCGCATCGTTGAAGTTGTGTGTGGTCGTTGAGGCCGCTGAGGCGGTGTCGTTGAGAATGGTGGGGGAGGAGGTTCCGGACGTGTAGAGCTTGGTGGTCGTGCGTCGTCCGCGCCGGTCATAGTTATACCGCAGCGGCTGGGTTTCGGCGTCGTTGGAGTAGATCACGGCCGCCAGGTCGCCATGCTGGTCGTTGGTCACGGTATCGTCGAAGCCGTAGTGATAGGTGGTGAGGATGCGGTTGCCCCCGGTGCCATTGCGCGCCCATTTCCGCGTTTTGAGCCGTCCGGAGTTGGAATAGGTATATTCGGTGCCCACCGACTGGCCGTGATATACCTTACTTTCCAACCATCCGCGGGTGCTGTGGTAGTTCCAAGTGGTGGTGGCCGCCCCACTGCTGCTGCCAAAGTTCTGCCACGTCACCATCGTCTTCATCCGGCCCTGGTCATCATAGGTATATTCCACCGGATAAGTCCGGGTGCCCCAGGTTTTCTTGAGCAGTCCGGTAGGGAAATATTGATTGTTCACCATCCCGCCATCCGGCAGAGAGACTGTTTCCACCTGCAGGGACGCGTTGTAAGTGTTGATGGTGGTTTGAGCCGCATGACCATTACCGGGAGCCGGCGTCGTCACCGATGCGATCAAGTCCGCCCAGTTGTAGGTCTGGGTGGTAGTTCCGTTGCGTGCATCCGTCTGGGTGCTCTGCCGGCCGTGCGTGTCGTAGCCAACGGTCACCGAAGTCACTTGGGAACTTCCGGATGTATAGGACTTGACGCTGGTCAAACGACCGCCGGTGAAAGTCTGTACCACGTAGGAGAGATCGGGGGCGGTGGTCCTGACCGTCCGTGTGGTTCCCGGAGTCGTCAGCGTCACTGTGGTCACAGGGGTGCTTTGATCCTTGTAGCTCACTGCCCAACGTTGCAGACCGGAAAGGGCTTCATCCACCGTGCTAACCAAGGCCGTGCTCGCCGAATTGACTGCGGTCCACACCCTAGTCTCCGTGCGTCGAATGGGCATGCCCCGACCGTTGCCAGCAGCGCCGGTATCCAAGTAAGTCACAAGTGTTTGTGTTACGCGATCCGGACCCGACTGCCCTGCATCGTAATTATCAACGTAGCTGTCCTGATCCAGATCCACCGCAGTGACGACCAGTTGTCCCTGGCCATCGTAGCGGAACAACTGAGTGACCCCATCGGCGTCCACCTCCTTGGCCTTCTGGCCGTAGCCGTTGTAGTAAGTGTAGGCAGCTACCGAGCCGGGCCAGATCACCTTCACCGGCCGTCCCGCTCCATCCTGGCACTGGGTTACCGTCTCACCCGTGTCCGTACCGTTGGCTAGCAGCTTGATCTGTTGCGTTGAACGCAGCGACCGGGTGGAACCGTTATAACTGGTGCTGGTGACACCGTACACATAGCGCACAAGGGACACCGCAGTTCCGGTCGTTCGCTCCGTTCTGCCGTCCGCCAGAAACCTGTCAACACGGGTTCCTCCGTCGGGATTGGTCTGCGTAACCTGGTCGAAATTGCCGGTGACTTTGGTTCGGGCAAAGGAGGTGACCCCGTAGAGAGTTGCCGAGAGGAAGTTGGTTTCCTTGGTTTTAAAACCGGTGGTGTCGTATCCATAGCCCTTTTGGCTGATGGTTGACGAATCAGTCCCGATTCGCCCTTCCTCAACCACCCTATCAGCCGCATCCAGAACTGTGAAACTGGTCACATTGTAACGGACCACGATGGTCTGACGCCCCAACGCATCATAGTCAAACGAGGTGACCGTGCCGTCCTTGTCGGTCTGGCTCGCAAGCCCACAGCAGGCATAGGTGGCCGTCTTGTAGAGACCGTCCAAGTAGTCAAAACGCTGGGGGCGACCGAAATCCTCAAAATTGCTGGCAACAGTGCTTTCAACCAATGGACCGACACTGCTGCCCTGAATGGCCCATTTTTTATGTGACTTCAAGATGCCGGTCGGCGAGTAAACATCTTCTACTCGGAAGCCTTCGGCGACCGTCCACCCGCTGCCGTCATGCTGCCCGGAATCGGCCACTGTGGTCTTGGTGCCATCCACATCGATTGTGGTGGTTGGCAACCAAACGGTACCATCCTGGCTGACACGGCGCAGCACGATGGTGGTGTCATAATCATACTCGACCACCGATTCCAATTTGTCCGATTCGCTTGCCAGTGCGGTGATCGAGGTGAGTGGATTTGGGCAGGTGACCATCCTGTGATAGGCAGGGGCGTACACATGGTACGTCCTGCCTACCAAGGTCCCCTTCCAAAACTCCTCTATTTTCCTCGGACTGTCCGGCTCACGATCCAAAGTATCATCAGCGTGCTGTGCGGCGTAGGAATAGGTCACCCGCCGGGCGAGGCTGGCGGTAGTTGTGGGCAATGAATCAATCCCGTGTAGCTCGGAGGTCACCCGCCCGCTGGCGTCATAGCTCTCCACGAGCCGCCATGAACCATCAGCCAGTTCTTCTGTGTAGATGGGGGGGGTGGAACTCGTCGGGGAAAACGGCAGCCCACTGGTGTAATAACTCCAACGATTGGTACGGACATCGCTGCCGACCCCTTCCACCTCCTGCAGCATGACTGTGCCCCAGGAAAGGTTGGTAAATACCTGACTACGCTGCGCAATAGTTGTCCCGGCGCCATCTTTGTAACGTTTGATCAACGTCCAGGCTGTGGGGGCGTGGTTGGTCGAAATTAAGTCCACAGAACCGATACTAGTCGGCAAGGTCAGCGTCCATCCCGATATGCCATTACTATAGGCGAACAGCCATTCCGCGCTGGTCCCCGTATCCCGGACCTTGACCCGATTGTTGGCACTGCTGGTGTCTGGGTTTTCAATGGTAAATTCACGAAGCAGATAGGCAGAACTCGAATTCACAGCATAGCGGCCACCGCTCAAAGAGCCTTTAGCTGCAAGCTTCATAATACGGAAAGTATATTTGTAGGATGTGTTGACGCTGATGTTAATGAACACACGAGGCGTCACGATCTGGGCAAAACGACCGGAGCTGTCATAGACCACTTCCAATTCGGACGAGGTGATATCACCCTCGAACTGCAATCCAGCAGGATCACCCAATAGGTTAGAACCCTCGGTACTGCGAAGCACCAGTGCCCCCAAATGCGATTGCATGTCGCCGGGACCAAGATCCGCCCTGAACAGGGTGCCCACGTCAATTTCACCGGTGCTGTTACCCGTGCCGCAGGAACCGCAGCCGCCAACGGCCAAAGGCACGCCCCACCCTGGGATTTCGCCCGCATGTGCTGTGTGGAGAGTCCAGACTGCGAAAAATAATAGGAGCCACTTCATTTTCAGCGGTATAGATTGGTTTGAAAGTCCCCTTTTTAGTCCTCAACCTCAATTCTCACACCAACGAGAGCCTTGCTATAGCTGTAACTGCAGGCCTCTGATTCCTTGAACTCCAGCGGTTCACCGCTTTTACCTGGATAATACCATTCCGTCTGATCCGACCCCGATGCGAAACGCGTTTCCTCAGAAGGAGATGACTTTCCATTAATCGTCTCGACCCACTTCAAGGTAATCTTTAATTTATCATCAGATGTTGTACCGGTGATTTTTATCCTCCACTTTGCCTGCAGGCAGGAAGCTGTGCTGGAATAGTTGTTTAGACTTAGGCTAGCAATAGCACTTCCTCCACACCCCCCGCAGGCGTCAAACGATTTCGTATTCAGGGAGGTCTCGGCGCACTGCCTCGCCTCGTCAATAATCTCCTTCGTCGTATACTCGTCCTGATATCCAGGGTCACTGGACGATGTTTCCTTCAGGATTCCCCAAGACTCCAGTTTTCCAACCGCATCAAGTATCTGGTAGTTATAAATTGTAGTTGTGCTCGTTACCCCACAAGTATCTGTTGTAGTCGTGGAGCTGATCTGCGTGTAACCCGGGTCACTTGAGTTTGGACACTGGAAACTACAATTCCCAGTAACGGTAGACTGCCCATTATCAGTAACCGTCACCTGCCGGCAGGATGAATTCTCCCATTTCACATCGGTGTAATTCCAGGTTCGCTGTTGCTGCGAGATAACCTCCGTGCTGTCGGCAGTCCCAGTAAGCGTGACCGTAGATGCACAGTTAGCCGGGTCCGCCTTGATGTTAAAAGAGAAGTTAGAGCCACCAACCGTCGAGACAGTCAGTTTTTTCCGATTCACCTTGTTCGCATGCGGCGAACTATTACGTGTAAATATGGTTGAATCGCACTTGGATAAAGTATTAGCATTTGAAGTGCGATAATATTTTGTATCACAACCCGAACCACAGGAGAAACCAAGCTTACTTACCGACCCAGTTCCTGTTAGAGCCTCTATCTCGCATTGTGGACATCCAGCCGACAACTTTTCACCTCCCGCGAAAAGGCTGCTAACCAATAATAGCGGAGTCACTAAATGGAGAATTTTATTAAGCCCCGCGAATGATTGTTTTTTTTGATTGGGGGTTATTCATCTTACTAAGAGTCCATTGATTTTCTGTATCACTGCAGTGGTGTAAAAACCACAAGAGCGGCAGTTCCAACACCGACTCCATTCGATACGGCAGGATCGCTTTCGCCTGTATCTAAGTAATTATTACCGTTTCGGTCCTCAACGTAGTCCGGTATACCGTCTCCGTCGGCGTCATTTGGAACTCCAAATGTATTGAGACCGATGTAATGAAAACCTAAATCCACCGTGGATGGAGTATCAGCACCTTCCTTAGTGGAGTTGGCCGACTTCACCGTGAAATGATACAAACCTGCCGTTTCACGAGTCCGACTGCCAGCGTCGATGAGCGTTGCCAAACTCGGTGCTCCTCCCGAAGCAGGGTAGTACCGAACACCCCATACTGCGTTGGTTTGATAATCTATACTTAAGCCCGTTTTGTCTCCGGAACCGACGTAGGTATTGGTCGTTCCAGAGGTAAAACCATTATTCGAGCGCGTGACCGAGGCCGTGGAGTTTCCACTCAGTGTCTGACTCGTGCCATCGAACAAGTTATCCTTGATGACCCATGTTGGATTGGAAGTTCCGCTGTCATACGCAACCTGAAGCGCCCCTCGCCAGAACAGGTTGTTGTAGGCGGAGAATGTCAGGGGCGTGTTGTACGAATAGTAAGAGTGATTGACGCTGACTGTAGCGCGTTCGAAGAGGTTGTTTCGCAGAACCACAGCCGAGCTCGAACTATCGATCGGCCAAAGGTTTGGGATTCCCACGTTGCACGATTGGCAGAACTCGACGGTGACCGAGGCGAACGGTTGCGTGTTGCCCGTGTCCAAGAGGGTCGTTCCCGATTTGCTGAGCGCTGTAAGTTCCGTAAACCGGACGGAGACCACCGGCCGCGTACCGTAGCTGGCGGTGATCTTGGTCATCGGCCCCCCGTTGCCCTCGCCTGTCCACTGCTCTTGGACATTATGCCAGCGAGTCAACCGGTTCATATTATCGGCACGCCCCTCGCCGATGAATTGACTGCCGTCTTGGAGATCCACCCCATAGGTGCCCGCCACTGCCACCGCTACGCCGTTGGTCAGTCGTAGGGGGACAGTGAGGTTGACCGCCTTGAGAACGTAATCCAGCGGGACATAATGGTAGCCTTTATCCGGCTGATCGGTGTCGCGCTGGACGCGCGGTGATAGCGTGGTATCCAGATTGACCGCACCGGTCAAAACCAACGGGGCCTCCGTGGTCATGACCTTAAGTTCCGTCGCCAATTTGGAGTCAATGTTAGTGGTCCCCGAATTACGGTAAGAACTACCACTCACCAGATAGTGGCTGCCCCCGGAGACCACCTGAAACAAGCCAGTGCCTGCGCTCGCGGTCTCTACCGAACTATTTTGATTGGTGTAACTCCCCGGAGTCGCAACCTGAACCAGCAGGGAGTTCCTCAGGGTCACGGCAGCCGCCGAGTTGTAGTTGAACTGGGTTGCTTGATTCACCGTGAGATGTTGGCCATCCACCGTGGCTGTGGACCCAGCGAGTACCCTGTTGACGTTGTGGAACAGCACGTTATGGAGGTGGACCGTGCTGACCGGATCCACCCCCTCCTGGCATCGCACCACCTGCCCGTGCCGGACGGTATGCTCGGTGCCCCCGGAGAACTCCAATGCTCGGCGCTGATGAGTCAGACGCACATGAGTCAGCGTGACATTTGTGCCATTGTTCAAAACCAAGGTACCGCCAGCCGAACCATAGTAGCTGTTCGTGGGAACTCCCGTCGAACCCGTGATCAGCTGTCCCACCGTGTTGTCGTCCTTCGCCGTGAACACCACGGGCCGGTAGGCGGTTCCACCGAGATCCAGCGCCCCTTGGACCTCGAGCTTGGCTGTCGTGCTCGAGTCGATTTTCAAGACCGTCCCCCCTTCGAACGTGGTCTTACCTGTCAGAACCACCGCACCAGAGATGTAATAGGTTTCGTCGCTCGCGAACGTGTAGTTGGTCTGTGAGGTGTTCAGTGTGAGGTAATCGAGCACCAATCCTGGACGGGACAGATTCGCAACCACATCAGACTCACGCCCACGATCCAACCGGCGCACCTGAAGTTTTTCGACATCCGGACGGCGCACCTTTGCTGGCCGCTTGTTGACAACCTCAAATCGATTCTTCTGCGGCCTCCCAAGCGATGCACCACCCTTTGACCCAGGAAGTTCATCCAGGCCGCCAGCAACGGCTGACAAATCAACAGACTCCACCAAGAAGCGTCGCCCACCGGGATCCACCATCCAGTGCTTGACCACCAACGTTAGCGACTCGTTTTCCCGCCCTAGGCGAAACGTGCGGCCACTTCCGATCTTGGCGAGGCCAAAATCCAATTCCTCATCCACTGAATGTTCAACAGCCCGACCTTCACCTCGGCGCTGACGCCGCACTGGCTCAGGGGCCTGTTCGAATTCAGTCCAAACCTCCAAACGGGTTGTCTCCGGGTTCAGACCGTAGGCCGTTGGATCCGGTGGGGTTTCCCGAAGGATGATGTCCTGCTCAAAGCCCGCTCGGGTGTAGGTGTAACGAACATCCGCTCTCACCCCATTGAACGCATCCGGATAGACCAGCTCGTTCGGTGACACCAGGAGCCCCTGACTATCCTTAACTTCAGCCACCAGGACCGACTGCCCGGATTTCATGTCGAAGTACGCCAACCCGTAAACATGACTCGACATCAGACCTCCGTCTGGCAGGCGCATCTGTACTGCGCCTGCCATGTTAAGGTTGGCCGCAAGACTCACCTTGTGCTGTCCCTTCCAGGCAATAGCTGCACCTGGAATCAGCTCGAACTCGGCACGGCTTTCCTCCCACTGCCCCGACTCATTCCAATAGTTCAAACCGGTCTCAAGCTGCACGTAGGAGTTGGTCTCGGTCAGGGTATTCCCCAGTTCGTCCACCCATGACACCACAGATTCAACCACCTGATGGTGTGGCCCACGTTCACGGATATAATGCTCACTTTGGGCACGGCACGGGGGGAGCAAAAACAACCCAATGGCACAGGAGAAAAAGAGGCAGTTGAACGTCCCGGGAGGAAAGATCCGTTTCATGAGGGGAAGCAGGTTTGATTGCAGAACGGGAAGGGAGAGGGCGCGAAGCAGTCGGTAGGTTTGCTAGGGTCGGAATCCAGAATTCCTCACACCAGCCCCTGGCTTGGTTTCTTCTCGGGTATGAAAACCGAGTACTAGAATGCTCTTCTGAGGGCAATTATTTTTCTTTCTTTTTCTTATTTTCCCATCCTGGGTGCGTTTAGGAAGGCCGCGGTGCCCTATGTCAGAAACCCCGGATTCCAGCCGCTTTGCCAGAGGCCTCCCCGGTAACCAAGGGGAGACAAAAGGCGGGACTCGAGAAGATCCCGCCAAGAAGGGCGATGCCTCGGAAGAACAATGGGAACATCGAGATTGGGTGATGTTTGTTAGGTTCAACCCAAAGCCCCCCTTTGGGGGGAAGACCACGGGCTCTGGGATGCGAAACGCCTGAGTCCTTCATAACCTTACGCAGAATCTTTCGCTTTTTTTGAGGACCAGAATTATGGCCCAACTTGGACCCCAGCCAATGTCACTCTTTGGCTTGGCCACAGGTCGTTTTGCTCCTTACACGACCTCACATGAGCACCAGCAGGGACGAAACCACGAACCTGATGGACTCCATGCACACGGTCGCCTGACAGCGACCGGCGGTCCCCAGATTCAGAAGTTCATCGGTCAGGACCACCAGGTGCCGCATCAGTTTGCGGGAGGGCTCGTCCAGGTTTTCCCCAAGGCGCGAGGCGAAGAAGGAGTCCAGGACGTGAACCGCCACCCTCGGCTGGCTCACATCGACCCCGCTTAATTCCTTGGGGTACACGCGGGCCACCACATGGGCCGCGGCGCACAGGACCCGCTGACAGAGGACCCCCACCCGACGGTAATCCGGCTCAGGCATGAAGAAGCAATCGTCCAACGACTGGACCAGTCGGTGCAGCTCCCGGATTCCCAAGGCTTCAGCCCTCTCGGATTGCAGAAATGCACCTGTTTCTTTCGGGGTCGGTTTCTGGACGGGCGTTTCCTCCCACGGGGGGAGGTCGGCCGAACGACCCGAATCTGCTGAAGACTTGGAGCACACCCCAACGGGGCGCCTTTTGGGGCCGATGTCGGACATCAGGACCTTCCACGAACTCCCCAGACTCGCCTGAGCACGTTGCCATTCCTCCACCGTCTCCTCGCTGACCCCCTCGATGGGCTCAACGTCACTGCGCTCCTCCAGAAGCACCACATTCGTCTGACTCGTCTCCTTCTTCGCTGCCTTTCCCATTTTCACTCCTCATCACGACATCGGTCCCGACTCGAACGGCCTCACCGGCCGTCTTCGCCACGGCAGGACCTCGCGTGGCACGGGCTCCAACCCGGCGACCTTCCGCCGCCGGTTGATGGCCCTCCAAATCATGAACACCTGGTTCCTCACCGGCGCGTACCGCTCGAAGGGAAGTTGCGCCAACTCCCGTGTCAGCCTTTCGACCGTCCACCGGGGAGCCATCTCCTCGAAGTACGCCTTCAACTCCAGGTACTGGCGGCGCTCGATCCGGACCGAGGCGTGCCAACGGCCCCCTCCCCTGCCCCGACGGTAACTCACCGAGTACCCGCAATAGCACAGGGGGCTCTCCCGGATGTCCCGCACCCGGTCCCCCTCGGCCTCGAAGAACACACCCTCGCCCCGGGTGGCGATCACCACCCAGAAACGCTCGTGCCTCAGGTAATGGAGGTTGGCCTGTCCGGCCTTCTTCTTGCGGGCTCGGGCCCACTTCGAGATGCCAATGCCGTACTGGGTCATGAGCTTCCGGTCCGTCCGGGCGGGGTCCTTCCTCTCAGGAATCACCCCGCTCACGTAGAACCAGTACCCCTTGGCCACATACGCCACGGCGAGCTGCTGAATGAACCCGGCCAGGGTGACACATTCGTGTTGGTATCTGACCACGGCACAACCTCCACACGGGGTTATGGTGGAAGCATGGGTGGAGGTTGCTTGGGAAAGGCGCAATCCTCCTAAAGCCCTGAAATCCTTTGGCCGGTTCGTACGCCCCACAGGGGTACTCTCCGACACATCCTTTTCCCGGTCGCAGACCGGCAAAAACTCTCACCTTCGCTCAAAACCTGGTCGGATTGCGGCAACGCTTCGGTCGACCCCGCTCTTGCTCGGGGGGTCTTTCCTCCTCGTTGCTGCATTCCCCTATGGCTGCTTCGCAGTAATAGAGGTAGCGCCTACGGCGCTTCCACAACCTCCGGCCACACGTCCGGTGCCCGGCCTTCATGCAACTGACACCCCACACCGCTCCTCCCGGAACAGTCTGAGGCACCCGCTTCGCTGGACTTCCCAACCCGGGGGCATGGAATGGACTCCCGTCCTCCCACGCCCCCGGCGGATACCAGTCGAGTTTTCTCGTCACCCCTTTCGGTCCGTCTTCCTGGCCTCGGCACCACCCGGTCGGCCTGACGACACGAACGCCACTGCCTTGCAGCGTCCCTGTGGCCCTCCCCCTTGGCATGGGGGCAAGCACTCCTACTTGAGGCACTCTCCCAGACTACAGCGTCCACCTGCCCTGACTTGGGCAGAACCCGGGCATCACCCCGGTGGCTGTACTCCTTCCCCGTTTAGCAATGACCTGCTGTCGAACCGAGTCACGTCGGCTGCCCCATTTCTGGAGCGAGGAACGGATGACACGTCACGGGCTTCCCAGCCCGCCGTGGTTTGCAACCGGCACTCCCCTCCCCTTTTCAGGGTCGGGTTGCCTCCGGTCGATTTCGGGGGGCAGAACGCAGAAGCGCCCCCCTACCCACCATCCTTGGTTCCCTTCCGATTCGGCTCCGTCTCTCGGTTCCGTTACCGCTTCGCCCTTCCTGGGCTTTGCACCGTTGAGCTATTCGCGTTCCGCTTTTTCGGCGGATACCCGGTCCTGTCAGACCGGCTGGGGGTGTCACCACCCTCCAGGCTCCCGGCAGCGGCAGACGTTGAACGAACCCATCACAAGGACTTTCACCCCGATAGCCTCTTGGGCTTTGGTCCGAA
Organism: uncultured Verrucomicrobiota bacterium; assembly: GCA_964654875.1. Lineage (GTDB taxonomy): Bacteria > Verrucomicrobiota > Verrucomicrobiia > Limisphaerales > UBA9464 > UBA9464. Next base: position 39,655 of record CAZZKQ010000001.1, read on the forward strand.
CCCCGTCCGGAGGATTTGCGTCGGGCTCTTCCCGCACGCGCACCTCTTGAGTCATCACGGCCCCACTCTCCAGAACCCTTGCGGCACTGGTGTAGCGGGGTCTTTCACGGTCGCCCGCGAACCAGGCCGTTTCCGGCCCATGAGATAGAATCTGGCGATTACTCCGAACCCCTTGCGGGTCCCGGGATTACTGCCAAAAGCCTCTCTCGAACCGGACGAGCACGTCTCCGTGCATCCGGCTCTACGAGACACGAACCTGACGGGTGATGAAATCCGTCCCCTTATGCTGGTTGGTGACCAGCTTTACCGGGTGTTCGCGCCCGACTGGCACCGCCTTGGAAAGCGTTTGCTGACCATGACGACGACAGGGCAAAACCCTGCGCCAAGCACACTACCAGAACGGCGTTTGATAACCAATGGGGCTGGACGGCAGGACGTTATACTCAGCCGTTTCGGCGAACTTCAGTGGTTGTTTGAAATTATTGACCTTCACCCCCGTCTTAAAGGCAACGAACACCATCTAGGATGGTCTGCCTCACCGCATCCGGCTCTTCCGCAAACTGGCATAGACCGGCTCCACCACGTTTTCAAATCTGTCTCTCATCTCTGGCATAATGTTTTGGGCCTCCCTGCCTTTAGGCAATGCGATTCCATGGGCGACGCTGTGGGTTAACGAGCGTGCGAAGGCGGTCTGAAACGAAATTGTCGGTCTCTTTCACGTAGCGTTTTATCACAACTCCTAGTTCTACGAGTTGCCCGAATCGAATGTACCTACTTTGGCCGCCGCGATGAGCCACTTCTCCACGCAGAACAACGAAGTTGTCTATTGGTGCGAAACCCGTGCTCCATGCCGCGCCGATGTCTGAAATGGCGAGGAAGTCCTGAAAGAGGGGGCGCAACTTGTGGTACTTCGGCGTGTTAAGCTTTTCTACGCGCACTTTAATTGCGTCGGCGTAGACCTTAACCCACACCGGTGTTGAAAGGTGAGCCACATTCCATGCGTTCGCATTGTTGTTTGCGTGTTTCGTCACCTCCTGTTGAACGGCTGCGGGCAATCCGTTGATGTTCGGAAGGCGGTTAGCGGTGATCTGCGCGCCTTCGGCAATGACAGTCTCTACATACCGTTCCCACGCGGCGCATAGGAGCAGGAGACCTCCTCGTGTCAAGTGAGCTAATCCGCGCCTTCCTCTTCCTGTACCACTTTCTCGCCTGTGGAGCAGGACCAGCCGATGAACATCGGTCAAATTCCGATTGAACTCTGTGTACGCTTCGGACGGCATCCTTGTAGTGGCCTGAAGGCCAAGCTCAGCGACGGCCTTGTGGTGCGCAAGGTGTGCTCACGAATTCCCGCTACGCTCGAAAGTGGGTCGGAGAGTCTTTTTACTGCCGCACTCTGTTGAACTAGCCATTCTGCCTAGCCAACTCCGTAACACGAGCAATCTCTTCCTCCCACTTATCCAAATCTCGTTCGGTACGAAAAACCCGGCGGATGTCTGGTGACGCGTTGCCATACTCCGTCTGGACGACAACAACTCCGCCTCGCCGAACAACCTCGCGCGCTATGTCTAGGAGCGCGGTATTGAACTGGCTTCCGCCGAGCGCAAGTGTGTCGTCGTATTGGTCTGATGTGATAGTCAGCCTCATAAGTATGATGTGTTACTGGGCCTAGCTGTATTTAGTATGCTTACAGGCGGGCTAACCACTCGGCACCACCGGTCAACCGCGTGGATTCACTGGGCCCCCTACCCTCTTTTGTTTAGCGCAGCCAGCCATGGTAAAACCGAGGGGATGGTTTCAAGAGGTTTGAAACCCGCTGTCTCCCACGTTGGTGGGGACGCCCTGCAGGTGGGGTTCACCTGCTTTTTGCGACACATACCATGACAGGAAATCGACGGAATAAAGTGCGAGGTCATTAAGCGTCTCGGGAGGCAGGCCATTCATCGGGGCCCACACAGACAGATCACCTGTCCCCGCCTCCTCCAAGTTGTTGTTTCAGGCCGCTTGAGCATCTTTCAGGGTTCGGGACGTGTTTAGGCCAGCTGTGGTTTGGGGTGACGGTCAAAGCTTCAGCGACTCTTGAACAAGGTCGGTGCGACGGCCAACTCCGCCAAGTCCAGTTCAAGTTTGGTCTCCTTCACCTCCACATTGACTCCGACTGTGAAGGCTGACTAGGTGGCGCGTTGCAGCTCGGCAGCGTCCTTGACAGGTGAAACCACCACAGGGGCCAAGGCAAATACACGTTAAGGTCATGGCACTGCAATGAATCGATGTTCTCGATTCGAATATCTCCACGATTCACTATTTGTGGATGCATAACTTGGAGTCGACGATTTATAATCTTCAATAGATGAGAATACAGCATTTTTACGAACAACCGTAATGCTAGGTAGTGATTCTATCGTGAATGCACCAATAAGCAAATCCGATTTAGATGAACGCAGCTCGTGGTCTGACCAGTTGTCCGCATTGATCTCCGCTGTCTTTCGTAACTTCCCATTAACTATAGACAATAAAAAATATTTTGCTTTCATTTCGCCAGTTCCGTAGGCTTCGATAACATATATAACCAAATGCGATACTTTTCCTGAAGCGTTCCACAAGGGTTGAACATTAAAAGCTCCCGGCCAGGCAATTTTATCTTTTATGCGCCCGTCATTTGACAACAACAAAAACAATCCCCGAGCCGCCGTCGGCGTTTGCCACAGGCAATAAGCAAAACGAAATGTCGCCCCAGTTGCCGCATCGGTGCCAGCAACAACCTGGTGGCTATCCGCCTCACTTTCCATACTCATTTCAATTTGTCTCTCGAAGGAAAACACATCACTATTGGATTTTTGCTTAGCAGCAGATGCGCATGAAGCGACACAAAGCGCTGCAAAGCATAGTGACAAAACTGGCCATATCTTCATGCGATGGGGCGATTCTTGCATTTCCATATGTCTTGGCTGCAACCACGAACGGTAACCTTCTTGCAATTTCCCTTGCGCACCTCATCTTCTTTCATCCATTTAGGAGTCTTGTTCTTCGTCCAGAAATACTGAGCTCCTCCTGTTGGGTCTGTTCCTGGATTATCGCATATACTAACGATTGGTTTTAATCTTTTCGCCGTAGCCGAAGCGTCGTTTTTGCAACATTGGTCAAATTTTGGCGCTTTTGATTTGTTAAATCCGCAACCGAATGCTGAAGACATTGCTTGACCGCAAAAGTCGGTTTCGCCTTTAAAATCTGGCCAGTTTGTATTCTGTCGATTGGTCATTATCCAATAATCAACGCGTTCACATCCGGCTTCGCCTTCACAATACAACATACAGACACAACACGAATAATCATCTCCGTCGTCACTACAACATCCATCGGTATCTCCCCCTTCTCTGGTTGGGGCAAGTCCCATTGAATCTATCAGGTTCAATGCGTTATTCAGGACATAATCATAACTCTGTGTAATATATTCATATTCCACAAGGTCCCTGCTCGCCCATCGTCCGAGACCTGTGTGGTAGTAGCGGTAGCGGACCTGGTAGAGGCCTGA
>CAZZKQ010000002.1:0-25457 GCA_964654875.1 uncultured Verrucomicrobiota bacterium
CTACGTGCACCGCATCGGCCGCACCGGCCGCGCGGGCGCCACCGGCATCGCTGTGAAGGAGCGTTTCCCTGGATGCCGCTACACAGGGATCGAGTTGGATCCAGGATTTTGCAGCGTCGCACAGACCCGGATTGATCGGTGCATCCAGCGGAACATCGACACAGAGGGCCTGGATGGTTTGGGGCTGGAGTCGGATCCCGTGGACCTCGTGATCTGTGCCGACGTTCTTGAGCACCTCTATGATCCTTGGACGACGCTGCAAGCCCTCCGGGGTCTCATCGCTGAGGGTGGCCAGCTGATTGCCAGCATTCCCAACGTCCAGCATTTCTCTGTCATACAGGGCCTCGTCGAGGGGGAATTCCGGTACCAGCCGCATGGCCTCCTGGACGCCACCCACATCCGATTCTTCACACGACGGGGCATCCTCGAGCTTTTCGAGGGCAGCGGGTGGGTGGTCCAGGATTGCGTCCGGAAGATGACCGGTGCCGTGGATTGGAACCAGCTGCCGGGCACGCTGACGCTCGGACGCGTCCTGATCCGCGATGCGACACGGGAGAACGCCGAGGATCTCCTCACATTCCAATACCTCATCCGGTCCAGACCCAGGGCGACTCCCACCTTGGCGGTGACCGGGACAACATCGGGGGGCTGACAGCATTCCCGATGGGGATCCATTCCTATCCATCCCCGGAAACCCGCAGAACAACCCCCTTGACCTCAGTGGCAGTCCGCTGCCACGTCAGCTCCGCGAGCCGTGCCGCGCCCCGAGCCGCCCGGCGCGAGGCTTCTCCTCGGTCCCGATAAACCCTCTCGAGCTGCTCCTCGATCTCGTCGACAGAGGATTCTCCCCAGTCCTGGATCGTCGCTCCGGACGTCCCAGGACTCTGGACCGGACCCTGGCGGATCAGGGGAAAACACAGGTCCTCGCCGAGCAGATCCAGATGGCCCGTATTGGCCGACAGGATGACGGGCACCCCGCAGGCCATGCACTCCATGGCGACCAGATTCGTCCCCCCTTCCCCGCGATTCGGGAACACCGCCACGTCCATCTCCCTGAGGACCACGGGCAGCTGGGAGTTCGGGATGGCCCCCAGATCCACGATCTGGTCGGACAGGATGTCGTTCCTCGTCGCCCATTCGACGACATCGAGGCGCCCCTCGCGGTTGATCGGAACCGGGCCGGCCTTGCCGGACTGGTCGAGGGATCGCGCTGCCTGAGGCCATGGGCTGTGCCAGGCCGTCACCAGAACCGCATCGGGATGCCGTCGCAAGAATCCGCGGAGCGCCGCCACGACCAGATCCTGGCCCTTCCGGAACTCCAGCTTGCCGCCGGAGAAGACCAGGAACCGGGATCCAAACAGGCCGGAACGCGGTGCGGGGTGAAACAGTGTCGGATCGATCCCCTGGAGCACGGTTGTCACCCGATCGACCCCGCGCGCGCGCAGGATCTGCTCGTTCCAGGTCGAGCCGGTGATGATCCACGGGAACCCCCGTGCGCGTTCCACCGCATCCGGGGAGAGGCTGGGATTCTCGAAGAATGTCACCCCGAGGGTCGGACTGCCCTCGAGGAAGGCGCCCTGCTCAAGGGGCTGCGATCTGAAATCGTCCCCAAGTCCCACCAGGAGAGGCACATCGACCCGAGGAGAGGGATCGACCGCGATCTGGTCGCGGAGACGCGCCTCGAACTCGGCGCTCATCCCGACGAACTCCCGGAGGGCGAGGGTCCTCAGGGGGTCGAGAGTGATCTGCGACATCCGGATGGCACGCGACGCCACAGGCTGGAGATCGGGATCCAAGACCCACTGGAGGGCAAGATTGAGTCCATAGACTCCCCAGCCATAGAAGCTGGAGATTCCCCAGTGGATGATGACCTGACTGCGCATGTCGGGAGCGGGAATACCCACCCACCAGGGCCGTAGCAGGAACCTTGCTGCGGAACCTGTTCCCCGCGGTTTTCCGCATGATGGGACCGCGCCCATTGGCCCGGACCGTGCTGCCACCATGCGAATCCGTGGACAACACCATCAAAAGCCAACCTCGCGAAGCACTGGGCTCTCTTGCCGCCGCACAGAAGGCGGAGCGTGAAGGGAGACTGGACGATGCCTGGGCCCACTGTCTTGTTGCCATCGGGGAACGGCCCTTCCATCCGGACGCGTTCGTCCAGTTCGCCAGCATCGCGGCAGCTGGCGGGGACCTGGAGGCCGCCCAGACGTCCCTGCGACGCGCGGGCGCCATGGCCCCTCAATGGCCGCTGCCGCCCCGCCTGCTCGATGGCCTTGGCCACGGATCCACGACACCCTCACCCATGGGGGCCGCATCCCAACGGAGGTTCATCCTGCCGGTGCAGACCCACAGGCTGAGCGTCTGCCTGATCGTCCGGAACGAGGAGCGATTCCTCGATGGCTGTCTCCGATCGATCCGGGCACTGGCGGACGAGATCCTCGTGGTGGACACCGGTTCCACGGACCGCACGGTCGACATTGCCCGCTCCCATGGGGCGCACGTCGACTCGTTTGCCTGGTGCAACGATTTCTCGGCGGCCCGCAATGCCGGTCTGGAACGCGCCCGGGGTGACTGGGTGCTCATCCTGGATGCCGACGAGGAGCTGATGCCCGAGGACCACGATGTGCTGCTCCGGGAGTTGCGTTCCGGATCGAACCACCTCCTGCTCCGGCTGCGATGCATCCAGGAGCTGCAGGGCCGTCGCTACCAGGGATACGTCCCCAGATTGTTCCGCAACGCTCCAGGCATCTGGTTCCACGACACGATCCACGAGTCGGTCACCCAGACGGTCAGTGTCCTCTGCGACGTCTGGGGGATGGAGCTTGGACTTTCCCGAACCCGGCTTCTCCACCACGGCTACACGCCGGAGGTGGTCCAGGAGCGGGGCAAGGTGGGCCGCAACCATGCCCTGCTGGTCCGTGCGGTCGCGGACAATCCTGGGAATGCCTACATGCAGATGCAGTTGGGTTCGGAATACCTGCGGATGAACGAGGAGGACAAGGCATTCGAACATTTTGCCGATGCCGTGCGGCTTTGTGAGGATTCCGATCGTCTGGTGCCGGACTCCGTCGAGGGCCTGCTCACCCTGTATGGGACAAACCTTCTGCGCGCGCGTCGGTTCGAGGAGACCGAGCGACTCCTGACCGGACGGCTCGCCGGCCGGTTTCCACCGATCGCGTGGCACCGTTACCTGCGTGGCCGGGCCCGGATGGAGCTCGGCCGGTTTTCCGAGGCGCTCGAGGATCTCCTCGACTGCCATGCACGCCGGGCCGAGGAGACCCTTTCGATGGTTCCGGCAGACCTCGATACCCCCGAACTGGAATTCATGATCGGTGAGCTGTTAGGCCGTCTGGATCGTCAGCCGGAGGCAGAGCGGTTCCTTCGGGAGGCGCTCGCAAGGGATAGGTCCTGTGTCCGCTATGCGGGGGCGACGGCAAGGATGATCTCACGCCGCGGTGATCCTGTGGCCGCGCTGGGACTGCTGCTCGAACATCTTCCGGAATGCTCCAACAGCATCGACCTCTGGATCCTGGGCGGCCAGATCGCCATGGACGGTCCGGGCCTTGAATCGTTCGCGGTGGAGTGGATCCGCGATGCCATGGCTCATCATCCCGGCAACCCAGCACTCCAGATCCTGAACGGCGCGGCCCTGATCCAGGCCGGGATGATGCAGGAAGCCCACCTCCTCTTCGAAAGCCTCGCCGGGAGCCAACAACCGAAGGTCCTGGGCGGACTCCTGTTCACCGGAATCTCGTGCGGGAATGTCCCGCTGCCCGATCTGGGGCCCCAGGAGCAACGCAGCGCGATCCTGACAATCGTCGGCATCCTCCAGCAGCTTCACGCGCGCCAACGAGGCGATCTCATCGAGGGGTTCAGGCGGTCCGTAGGGGCCCACTCGGAGCGGTATCCTTGGATCGTCGAGGCCTTCGGCGGCACGGATGCCGTCGATCGGACCCCGCCGTCGCAGGCATCCTGAACATCCCGGATCCCGGGTCCGTTGCGGTTGCGGAGTGCACCCTGTCGGATGACGCCGTCGACCCGGCCGCCCAACATTCAGTCCGTCCCTGAAGGCGATGCTGCCCGCAGATCCTTTTCAAGCCGTGCGATCGGCTCCCCCCATGAATCCAGTGCCTCCTGCCGGTAGAGTCGCATGGAACGATACCAAGGGGTCTGCTCCCCCGTGAGACCCCATCGCCAGTCAGGATTGTAGGGCAGCAGGGTCCAGACGGGATGCCCAAGGGCTCCGGCGAGGTGGCAGAGCGCGGTGTCGACGGACAGCACGAGATCTGTGCGTCGAATCCGATCTGCCGAGTCCTGGAAGTCCCCGTCGGGTGTCGGATCCCTCCGGATCCGGCATCCTGCCTCGACCGCCCGTTCGATCTCGTCATGGGTGTCCTCTCCCCATTGGAGGCTCACCCAGTCGATTCCCGGAAGGCGGAGGAGCGGATGGAGTTGCCGCAAGGACAGAGAACGCCTCCGGTCATTCGCATGCTGGGGATTCCCCCGCCAGACCAGTCCCACGGTCAGCGGACCTCCCGGTTTCCTCCGCGCCATCGACAGCGACCTGCGGGTCGGCAGATAGGGGTCACCGCAAAGATCCTCGCCCCGCACGCCCAGGCGTGCCGGCAGACTCAGGATCGGGATCCGGACCCCGACCCCAGCCGCCGGTTCGGTTCCGGTGATGATGCGTTCCACGTCCATGGAATTCCCGACCAGCCTCTCGAGCGCGCGGGGAAGGCCCAGCCAGACCCGATGGCCAAGTCGCACCAGCTCCGGAACAAACCGCAGGAACTGGATCGTGTCCCCATAGCCCTGTTCGGGTTCCACGAGGATGGGCTCCCGGGTGGGGGTGCCTCCGGACCAGACCGGAACGGCATCGAGTGCTCGGCTCCTCGGGAAGTCCGGCACCGCCAACCGGCAATCCAGATGGCGGAGCCCGAGCGTGATGTCGCCACGCAGGAAGCAGTTGACCGTCCACTGCCACTGCAGGCGGCCATGCTCCGGGTGGAGTCGACGCACCGGATCCAGGAGGGCCATCGCGGCGATGAGGTCATGCTGATGGTGCAGCCATCGTCCGAGGTGGGCCACCACGCCAGGATCGCCCGGCGACAGCCGAAGCGCCTCCCGATAAGCATCACCTGTCTCTGGATGGTCGACCCGTTCGAAAGCCATGCCGAGGGCCACCCAGGAGCCGGTCTCACCCGGAAACTGTCGACATTCCTCCCGGCACCAGTGGATGGCGCGGTCGGGTCTGCCCTGAAGGATCGCGGCATCCGCAAGCGACAGGCGAACCCTGGGCCGGACCGGATCGAGTCGAAGCCCCTCCTCGAGTGCTCGCATCGCCGAGTCACCCTGCCTGAGCCGTATCCGACACAGGCCGAGGTTCAACCAGCCGACCGACCAGCCGGGGTTGGTCCCGAGGATCTCCTCAAGCACCTGCGCAGCCTCGGCGAATCGGCCGGCGTTCATGAGCGCGGCGACCCTGTCGCCCCTTGGATCATCCGCGGGCATGTCGGACTCCTTCCAGACCTTGGCACAGGGACTCCATGACGTTGGACCAGTCCGCAGGACGGACCTGTCGGAACAACCGGGCGGAGGCGTACCAGGGTGTCCGGTCACCCGCCAGACCCCAGCGCCAGTCCGGGGCGTGGGGCAGCAGGATCCACACCGGGCATCCAAGGGCTCCAGCGAGATGGGCCACCGAGGTGTCGACACTGATCACCAGATCCAGGGATTGGATCCAGCGGGCCGTGGCGGCCATGTCGTCGAGGAGGAACGGCGGATCCCCCAGGGACAGCCCGCAATGCTGGGGACACTCGGGTTGGACCCGGTACCAGAGCACGTCCCGAAGGTCTTCGAGCCTGGCGCAGCATTCCCGGGGAAGGCTTCTGAACCGGTCGTTGAAGTGCCTTGGGTTCCCGTTCGGCGCCAATCCCACGCGCAGCGAGCGGGAGCCTGGATGGATTGCAGAGCCAGCCTCGGCGCCTCCCGAGTGGAGCAGACGTCCGGTCTCCGAGGGGACGGCCTCGGGTGGCACGAGGTATCCGCCCGGACACGGTATGGAACAGGGCGAGGCCTGAAGGCGCTCGGCAAGGCTCATGAGGCCCACCCAGGCATCCGCTTCAACCTTTGTCCCCGTCGGCACGAATCCGATCTCTGGAAACGAGTGTCGCATCAGCCCGAGAAGAGGCGGCGGGGTCTCCACGATGAGCGATCCAACCCGCTCCCGCACCTCTGGAAAATAGCGGCTGAACTGGAGGAGGTCTCCAAGTCCCTGTTCGTGGATCACCCGGAGACGGCACCCGGGGCGTCGGGATCCATCCCAGACCGGCAGGTCCCTGGGGATCAGGCGACGGTAAACCGGCTGTTGCCACCGCCATTCCCGGCAGGGCCATCCACGGGCCCAATCGCCCACCAGGAGTCGGACGAAACCCTCGGCGAGATGCGCCTCCGCCAGATGGGGGTGCAGAGCGAGGAGCCGGGTCGAGGTCTGCAGGGCGGCGTCACACCGTCCCAGCTCCCTGAGCACCGTGATCCGGGCCACCAGGAGCGGCGGGAGGTCACCGGCAGCCTGGAGTGCGCCATCCACCAGGGCGAGGGCCTCCTCCATCCGACCGCTGGAGCGCAGGAGGTCGGCATCCCGAAGCACAGCACCGATCCGCCCTGGGGCACTCATTCCGGAGCCTCCTCCTGTGGGCCTGCCGCACCGGGGTGAGAACCCATCCAGGCCACGGGCAATGCCCCAAATGCACGGCACCGGGAAAGAACGGGTGGCGGACTCATCGCCACGATTCGTCGTCCGATCCACCGCATCAGGGCAACAAAAAAGGGCGACCGAAGTCGCCCTTTGAGACGCAGTGGACTGCGGGATCAGGACAGGAGCCGGAGGGCCGTCTGCGGGAGCGAGTTGGCCTGGGCCAACATCGCGGTGCCGGACTGGACCAGGATGTTGTACTTCGCGTACTTGGCGCTCTCCTCGGCCACGTCGACGTCCTTGATGCGGCTGACCGAGGCCGACAGATTCTCGGCGAGCACGGCGAGGTGATCGCTCGTCTTGGTGAGACGGGACAGGTCGGCGCCCACATTCGCCCGATGGGTCGCGATGCTCGAGATCTGGGTCTTCAGGCTCGCCATGGCCGTGGTCGCGAGGGCCGTCGAGGTGAGGGCCAATCCAGTGATAACCCCGGTATTTACAGCGAGGTCGATGCCGGTGGAGGCGAACTTGGTGCTATCATCCTGCTGCGTCACGTTCAGGGCTGCCGAGGTGAACAGTGCCACCCCGTTGAACTGCTGGCCGTCGATCAGGTCGATGTAGGACTGAAGCGTCTGGAACTCTGCCTGGTACAACGAGAGATCAGAGGTGGACTTGGTCTCGTCCTGGGCGAATGCAGCCAGTTCGCTCATGCGGTCCAGAGCGACCGCCACCTTGGAGAGGTAGCCGTCCTGGGTCTGCTTGAACGAGATCGCGTTGCCGATGTTCGACCGCACCGCCTCGGTCCGGTTGATCTGGGCATCGAACTTGGAGGCGACGGCCAGTCCGGCCGCGTCGTCCTGGGGCTCGATGATCTTCGATCCCGAGGAGAGTCGGGCGAGGGACTTCTGGAGGTTGCTGGTGGAGTCGGCGAGGAAACGGGCTCCGCGCGCGGCTGCTGAATTGGTGTTGATGACCATAAGACTATCCTTGTCTGCTGAACCCGGCATCCATGCCAGGTAAGGGGAACGGACCCCTCGGCCGGCGGAATCACATGATCCCGTTGCTCAGTTCTTACGGTCGGGGCCGTGGCGCCTTAAGGAATTTTCAGCGCGACGCGGACGTGATCGGGAGCGAGGAAGACCGGTCCCCTGCCCCTGCAGGCCCGGATCGCTCATGGGGCGTCACATTGTCAGCAGGCTTGTGAACAGCTCGTTGACCGTCGTCAGGAGCCTTGCCGAGGCCTGATAGGCCCGCTGGTACTGGATCAGCGTCGACATCTCCTCGTCGATCGACACGCCCATGACCGAGTTCCGCGTCTGGGTCAGATTGTGACTGATCACTTCCTGATCCGCGAGACGGTTGTTGATGTTGGACAGATCCTGGCCAAAGGCGACGACGGTCTGGTTGTAGTGCTCCAGGAACGACAGCCTGCCCAAGGAGTCCTGCGGCGCGCCCATTGCAGTGGCCAGTGCGAGCGCCGTGGTGTTGTCCCCAGGAGCACCGTTGCCGCTGAGCTGGACCTTCCGCCAGTCGTCCAGAAGCGCCGCGTTGACCCGGATGTCCCGCGAACCCGTTCCCTGGAAGAAGTCGAGGCCTGAGCCGCCGTCGAGGTTCTTTCCCCTGGCATGGATCGCGTTGAACTTGGTGATCAGGTCGGCGGCGACGGTGTTGATGCTGTCCCGCAGCTGCTGGAGGGAGGTGTCGCGCGCCTCGATCAGTCCCATCAATGCACCACCACCGGTCACCGATGCCTTCTGGGTCCCATCGTCCGAGACGGCGGCGACCCGCGGACGGGCATTCGCGACCGGTTGGAGTTCCAGGCGGCCGGACTGGACGTTGGCCGTGATCACCTCGACGCCATTCACCGTGAGCGACATCCGGGACAGGTCGTCGAAGGTGGTCTGGAACGACACGAACTTGGAGAGCTCCTCGAGTTTGCCCTGGAGGATGTCCTTCGGGACTCCGCCGTTCCCGCCGATCAGGACGGCTGAAGAGGCGTCGTTGGCGAGTTTCGCGAGCTGCGACAGGATCTGGTTGGTGTCCTTGAGGCGCCCGCCAAGGTCGAGATCCAGGTCGTCCTGCAGCCGATCCAGCCGCTGGTCGGTCGAGTTGAACTTGTCCGCCAGCTGTTCCGCCTTCATCAGCAGGACCTGTCGGTCGGCGGACGAGGCCGGGGCGATGGAGGCCGCCTGGATGGCGTTGGCGAATTCGGAGAGTCCATTCGCGACCGCAAGCTGGCCACCCAGATCCCGGGCCGCCGCCTCCGCCTCGGGCGTCGCACTCTGTCGATCAATCTGCTGACCGAGAAGGACCTGCCCCAATTGGAGGGCCCTCTGGTAGTTCTGGAGATAGGTCGTCGTGCTCGTCTCACGGAGCACCTGGTCGTCCAGGATCGCATCCCGGAGCGAGGCGACGCCGATGACCTGGACCCCGGAACCTGCGCCGGTCGGATCCCGCCGGGGCTCGATGATCAACCGGGCCCGCGCGTAGCTTGGATTGTTGACGTTGGCGAGGTTGACCCCGGAGGTCTCCACGCCCTGTCGGGCCACCGAGAGGGACGACGCGGCGATGTCGAGCGTGTTGAGGAGTCCACCCATGGTCGTGAATCAGACGACGGAGCTCCAGCGGGACAGCGTGTTGCCGGGGAGTGCGAACGCCTTCTCGCGGCCCTTCGCTCCGTAGGTTCGACCGGGACTCGTCACGCCTGCCCGTTGCAGCACCTGCTGGGCCAACTCGATGGACCGGCTCAGCAGCAGGACATTCTGCTGGGACTTCCGCTGGCTGGCCGCCATGGCGTTCTGGAGGCGGACCACGAGGGCCTCCACCTGCTCCACCAGTTCGGTGGAAAACCGGGGATAGATGTCGGCACGACGTCCCGGTGCCGGCACCCCGAGGGCCACGGCGAGGCGGGCCTGGGTCTCCTTTCGGGCGCGTTCGGCGAGGAACAGCTCTGAGACCGCCGTGGTCTGCTCGGCGATGTTCTCGGACAACGCATCGAACTGGCGTGCGATGATGATGGACTGCTGGGCCTCGATGAGGGAGAGGAGCCGACAGGCGCAGGAGTGCTCCCCGGAGAGGGCCTGTTTCCAGCGGTCGACCTCGGCTGTCATCACTCCTCCGGTGTCGGACGGGATCGGTTCTCGGCCCCCAGCTGGAGGGACAGCTGCCGACCGAGGGATTCCCGGAGGCCCAGTTGACCCGACTGGGTCACCTGGGTGGCGACCACGTCGTTCATGAGGTCGCCATAGACCTCACCCATGACCTTGGACTGTCCCGACTTCCCGGTCGCATCGACCTGGCAGCGGGGGGCTGATTTCAGGATTTCCCGGACCAGGATCGACTCGAACTGCTGGAGGACACGGGTCGACTTCTGCTCCGGCGTCGTGGCGCCGCGGAGGAGCTGCGAGGGGTCGGCGTTGCTGAGGTAGGTGACGACCATGGCATCAACGGAGCAGGAGCTCCGCCTGGAGTGCGCCCGACTGTTTCAGTGCCTGGAAGATGGCGACGATGTCGCGTGGCGTGGCGCCCACGGCATTGAGGGCCGCAGCGACCCGCTCGACGGTCGGCATCTCGGCGAAGGGGATCAGACCGGCCTTCTGTTCGGTGACATTGATGTCGGTGTTGGGCACCGTGACGGTCGCGGCATTCGTGGGGGCGAAGGCGTTCGGCTGCGACACGGTCTGGGACTGCGCCACGGAGACGATCAGGCTGCCATGGGCGATGGCGCAGCTGTTGACGCGGACCCGGGCGGTGGCCACGACCGTGCCGGTGCGTTCGTTCAGGATCACGCGGGCCGGGGTGTCGGGGATGACCTCGATGGCCTGGACCTGTGCGATGAACTCGACCGGGCTGGCCTGGAACTGGTCCGGCAGCTCGAGCATGAGGGTGCCGCCGTCGAGAGCGCGGGCGCTGTCGGGGAACTTCCGGTGGATGGCTTCGACGGTGCGGGCCGCCATCGTGAAGTCGGGATCGTTCAGGACGAGCTGCATCGTATTGCCATCGAGGAGCGTGACCGGGATCTGCTTCTCGACGAGGGCTCCGCCGATGATCTGACCGCTCGTGGGATGGTTCTTGGTGACGGAGCTCCCGCCCGACGAGGCGGAGAACCCTCCGATGCTCACCGCCCCCTGGGCCACGGCGTAGACCTGTCCATCGGCCCCGATCAATGGGGTCTGCATCAGGATGCCGCCCTGAAGGGTCTTGGAATCACCCATCGTCGCCACCTGCACGTCGATCTTCGACCCGGACTTCGCGAAGGGCGGGATCTCGGCCGTCACGATCACGGCCGCGACATTCTTCGAGGAGATGCGTTGGGGATCGAGGAAGAGGCCGAAGCGGCGCATGAGGTTGCCGATGGCCTGGCGGGTGTAGGTCGGATCCTTGTCGCCATCCCCGGCGATGCCATTGACCAGACCATAGCCCACCAGCTGGTTGCCCCGGGCACCGTGGAGGAACGCGATGTCGCGGATGCGCACCCCGGCGGTCTGACCCAGGGCAACGCAGCCGGAACCCAGCACGAACGACAGGACGGCCAGGACGACACTCAGATGGGAAATCGGTCTCGTCATGGGGAGATCAGAGCGGGTTGATCTTCCCCCAGAACCAGTTGAACCAGCCCTGCCTCTGGGAATCATTGAGGTTGCCCTTGTTCTCATAGCGCATCGTCAGATCCGCGAGCTGGGTGCTGGCCACTGTGTTGTCCGGGAAGACGTCGGCCTTCCGGACGGCGGCGCGCAGGACGATGGTGGAGACCTCCCCGGAAACGGTCGTGGACCTCCGGCCCTCGACCAGCAGGTTTCCATTCGGCAGCACATCGACGACCCTCACCGTGAAGCGGTCGGTGATCACGGCGACATCGGAGACCTGTCCACCGCCCTCGAAGCTGTTCTCGGTCGACGCCTTCAGCGCCGGAAATTTACCACCCTTGGTGAAGGCCGAACTGGCAGTGGGACTGAACAGGAAGGATTCGATCTGGGCGTTGACATCGGACTTCTTGCTCGTGTTGCGCTTCTGGTTCTTGGTCGCCGTGCTGGATTGTTTCACGACGACGGTGAGCAGATCGCCCACGGCGGTCGCGGTGGGATCGGACACAACCATGAGCGCTCCCTCTCTCCAGAGGGAGTCACCCCAAGCAAGGCTGAGGCACAGGCAGAGGCTAGCGGACCACCACGACAGTCGTTTCATTGAGGACCTTTCCACGCATTTCGACAGGCTTGAGCAGACTGCGGACCCGGAGTCCGCTTCCCCGATATCCATCCTCCAGGGCCACAGCCTGGAATTCGACGGCCAGGGAGCCGTCCTGGAACCGGGCCGCGACGGTCTCCCCGCGATGGATCAGCGGCCGCCGCCGGACATGGCGCTCGAGGATGACCGAGCCGGAGGCGACGGGGGTGGCGATGCTGCATTCATCGTCCGCGGGATCCCCCATCCAGGGGGTTCCCGCGAGGGACAACGTGTCCACACGCTGGCGTTTGAGGACATCGGATCCGACGTGGGCCTGTGCCGCGAGGGGACCCTCGGCGACCCAGACCTCCCGGAACCATTCGAGATGCACCGGAAGGGCATGTCGTCCGACCGGTCGACCGTCCACGACCAGTTCGAACTGGGGGAAGATCCGTCGTGCGGGTTGGGACAGGCGGGTGACCCAGCGGAGGGAGAGCTCGCCGGCGGGAACCCGGATTTCCGGGAGGGATTTCTCGAAGGAGACGACGAGATCGCCATCGTCGATCTTCCACTCCTTCCGCAGCGCCTGGTCGAGTATCGCGGTGATCTCCGCCGACTCCACGGCGCGAAGGGCCGGGGCGTCCTTGGACGGAGGCTCCTCGGCGACCAGCCAGCGGGAGAGAGCCCAGGCGAGCATCCCCGCCTGGAGCAACCGACGCGTGATTCGGATGGAGAGGACCATGGACTCAGCCTCTCTTGAGGTTGTTGCTCTGCTGCATCATCTCATCCGCAGCGGCGATGGCCTTGGTGTTCACTTCGTAGGCCCGCTGGGCGGTGATGAGGTTCACCATCTCCTCGACGACCTTGACATTGGAGAGCTCGAGGAATCCCTGGTGGACCTCGCCGAAGCCGTTCTCGGCGGGCTGACCGGTCTCCGGCGGCCCGGAGGACACGCTTTCCTTGTAGACGTTGCGCCCCACAGAGACGAGACCTGCAGGATTGGCGAAGCGCGTCAGCTGCAGCCGGGTGGTCTGGATGCCATTGACGCTCGAGAGGGACACCTGGCCGTTCTGGGAGACCGTGACCGCGGTCGTCCCCGGAGGAACTGTCGGGAATCCGGTGACCGGATAGCCGTCGCTGTTCACGACCACTCCCGCCGACGACACCTTGAACCCACCATCCCGGGTGTAGCCGCGGGTTCCGTCCGGAAGGGCGACCTCGAAGAATCCATCCCCCATGATGGCCATATCCATCCGCTCCCCGGTCTGGCTGAGCTCACCATTGGTGAACACCCGCGAGGTTGCCACGGTACGTGTTCCGTGGCCGATCTCGATGCCGGCCGGGAGCTGGTTGCCCGTGCCCTGTTCCGATCCCGCCATGCGCTTCGCCTGGTAGAGGAGGTCCTGGAACTCGATCTTGCTCTTCTTGAAGCCGGTCGTGTTCACGTTCGCGAGGTTGTTCGCGATGATGTCCAGGTTGTTCTGCTGGGCCTGGAGACCAGAGGCGGAGCTGTAGAGGGCGCGGATCATGGCAGGTCAGTCGGGTTCAGGTTGAAATGGCGTCGTGGTGGTGGTGGGCCTCTGGACGAATCACTGCGGCGGGGTCCCCAGCTCCTGGATCGACCGGGCCATGCGGTCATCGGCGATTTGCAGGGCCCGCTGATTGGCCTCGAAATGCCGCATCGCCATCAGCATCTGTCCCATTTCGACGACAGGCGACGTGTTGGCTCCCTCGAGGAAACCCTGCTGGAGCGTGGTCTGGGTCGCCGGGACGGCGCGCGCGCCGGGGGCGAGGCGATAGAAGCTCCCGCTCAGATGCTGCAGCTGGGACGGATCGGCCACCTCGAAGAGCTGGATCTGCGCCCCCGGGACGCCGCCCTGGGAGATCTCGCCGCGGGGCCCGACCGCGATCGGACCGGCCGCCGGGTCGACCGTGATGCGCCCTGCCGAACCGACCACCGGATAGCCGTCCTTGCTGAGCAGGGTTCCGGTCCGATCCACCCGGAACTGGCCGTCCCGGGTGTAGATCCGTCCACCTCCCGGAGCCTCCACCGCGAAATATCCGGGACCGTCGAGACCCAGATCCGTCGAGTTTCCGGTCGGCTGCAGGGTTCCCTGATCCCGGCTCAGTCCGGGTTTGATCATGGGATAGGCGCTGCCGAGGCGGCTCTGCGCTCCGGGAATGCGGAACTCCTCGAAGCCCGCGACCTGTGCCCGGTAGCCCGGACTGGCCTGCCCCGACAGGTTCTGGGCGACGAGATCGTTCCAAGCCAGGTTCGCCGTCATGGCCGCCGAGGCTTGATGCAGCGCAATATTCATCGCGTTTCCCGCAGCACCACCCGTGCCACACCGGCCAACGGATTCGGCATCGGCCCTCGAGAGCCGATCTGCCGACATCCTCGACCCTCCGCGAATCGACCGGGTACGCCCCTTGGCACCATCGCTGCTGCGAGCCTCCGGCGGACCCAGTCCAAACCATGACCATGAGCATCACGAATCCTGAGGAGCCGAAGGTGTCGACCGAAGGCCGGGAACAGGCAGTGCAGCAGGCGATCGAGGCAGCCGAGGCCAAGGCGGCGGCGCACGATCGGGCCGGGGCCATCGCCGAACTGGAACGCGGCCTCACCCTCGAGCCGGACTCCCCCTTCCTCCTCAAGACCCTGGGTGGACTCCTGCTGGAGGGGGGATCCCACTGGGAGGCCCAGCAGCGGTATCGTCAGCTGCTCCGGCTGCAGCCCGACAATGCCGAAGCCCATGTGCTTTCGGCCGTGGCCAGCCTGAGGCTGGGTCGGCTCGACGAATTCGCGACCGGCATCGGCCGGGCGCTGGACCTCGATCCCGCCCATCTTCCCGCTCTGCAGTGGCGGGGTCGGGTCGCCTTTGACAACCAGGACCATGTGGAGGCGGGACGTGACTATGCCCGTCTTGTGGACCTTGGGCAGATCGACGTCGACACCCTCACCACTCTTGGGGTCTGTCTGGCGCGTGGCGGACAGTGGGAGATGGCCGGGGAGACGTTCGCGCAGGCCGTGGTCCTGCACGGGACCGCGGAGGTGGCCCGGGAGAATCTTGAGGTGGCCCGGCAGAAACTGGGTCGTTCCCGCTCGCCGGCTTCTCCGGGATCGCTGCTCGAGGAGGCCAGCCAAGACTACGAGCGGGGCAACGTGGCACTGGCCTGCTGGGCGTGGATGGAATTCCTGAAGTCCCAGCCGAGGAACCAGGAAATCCGGAAGAACCTCGCCAGTGTTCTGGTCCATCGGAAGTGGACCACGCCTGCCCTGCCCCACCTTGAGGAACTCGTGCGGGGCAACCCATGGGACCCGGCCCTGGGCACCTGGCTCGCACTGGTCCGGTTTGAGACGGGCCATCGTGGCAAGGCCATGGAGGCGCTCCAGGCGGTCTTCGGCGTGGATCCCCGGTTTCTCGAAGCACGACGCCTCGAGGTCGACCTCGCCCACCGCGAGGGTCGGCACGAGGAGGCCTGGTGGCTCGCCGAACGGCTCTGTCGGGACCATCCCGAAGATGTCGTGGTCCGGATTTCGAGGGGCATCTGCGCCTTTCACTGCCAGCGCTGGGCCGAGGCGGTCGCCGATCTCGAATGGGTTCTCCGGCAACAACCCGAGAGTCCGCTCGTCCGCCGGAACCTCGAGGCCGCCCAGGAAAGGCTCCGGGAATTCGAGGCCCGTCGCGAGGAGGCCCGATTGCGGGCAAGCCTCGATGAGGCGGGGCGTCTCCAGGCCACCGGCGATCTCCGGGGAGCGATCGTGCTCCTCGAGCCCGTCACGGAGCGGAGACCCGACTGGGCGGAAGCCTGGGACGCACTCGGGTCCCTGCGCTACCTGGCGGGGGATGCCGAAGGGGCACGTCGCGACCTGATCAAGGCCAACCACCTGGCCCCGGGGCTGCCCGACCTCCAGGTCCGCCTCGCGATGGCCTGCAACGCGTGTGGCCGGGCCCCCGAGGCGGTCGCGCTGCTGGATCAGGTCGCCGAGGAGCAACCGCTGCATGCCCCGGCCCATCGACTCCGGGGAGATCTGCTCCTCGAGGCTGAGCCCGAAGACGCCCGGCGTTCCTATGCCGCCTGCCTGAGGGCAACCCCATCGGTCTGCGAGGACCTCATCCGGCTGGGTGCCTCCCTTCTCCAGGCCGGGCGCGCCACCGAGGCACTGTCCGTGTTCGAGACCGTCCTCACCATCCATCCCGACCACCCTGTCGCCCTCAAGGCCCGGAGCCGCATCGATGCCGGACGCCATGCCTGAATCTCCAGGAGAGCTCCTGTCGGACGGATCCGACGTTTCCGGGACGGGACCCGGGGCGTCCCCGGGTCCGGAGGTCGAGTCCACGGAACGCCGTCCCGCCCGGTCCCGCAGCCGTTCCGCAGCGGCATTCGACGGTGACGAACTCCGGATCCGCCTCTCCCCCGAACTCCATCGCCTCCTCCGAACCCAGAGTCATCCGGGAGGCTGGAGGCTGGAGGAGCTCGTTGTTGAGACGCTCCGACACCACCTCGGATCCCGCAGTCCGGCCATCGTCCAGGGCGACCGCGTCCTGGCCTCCGCGGATGTCGCCCGCTTCTGGTCCAGGAATCCCCTGGAGACAGGACTCAAACTCCGGTCGGATCGCGGCACCTTCCTGATCTCGACCCATCCGGAGAGCGGCGGATATCGCCAATGGCGGCAGCACTTCACGACGCTGGGAGTGACCGATCCGGATCGGGAGGCGCGTCAGATGAGGTTGATCCAGCTGCAGGAAACCCTCGGCAGGGTGGACGACTTCGATCCGGACGAATGGCGCAAGGAGATCCGGGCCGAGGATTTCATCGTGACGGAAGGGGTTGTTGCCGAGGCCGGACCCGGTGCCGGAGGGGATCGGCAGGGTTGATTTTCGACGGGAAACGATCAGAAGCTGTACACCATGAGGAACGGATTCATCCGAGGGCTGCGGCGGCGCATCCCACCGCTCACCTGCTGTGCCCTGGGACTCCTGGCATCCGCTCTCGGGACGGGGGGCGTCGATGGCGCGGACCGTCCAGGCTATCTCCCCTCCCGGGGGCCCAATCTGGGTCGGATCAGGACGCTGCCGCCGCCGAAGCCGCAGATCCCGGCCCTGCCGCCGCTGCCCCAGACGTATGTGCCGGAGCCGAAGCATACGGCGGAATTCATCGCCCAGCTCCATGCGACATCGGCCCAGTTCGGGACCAACTTCAGCGTGCGCGCGGAGACGCCCGACCCCGTCTATCTCGGGAACACGCTCGCGGCGACCGCCAACCCGGTGGTGGCTCCTTTCGTGCCGCTCGATGCGACCGCGCAGACCGAGGCGATCCTGGGCTACTTCTCGGCAGGGGGACGCACCAATGGTTTACCGTTGGTTCCGGGGGTGACGGGGGCGGCGGGGGTGAATCCCGTGATGCCCATCGTCCTGCCCGTCAATGGACTCCTCCAGCCGCAACCCGCCGCCAGCGGCACGAGCAGGGCCACCTATGAACTCAAGTAGAGTCCTGCCCACCCTGCTCCTTGTCTGGAGTCTCCGGGCCGATACCCCGCCAGCAGCGGCGGCGACAGCTCCAGCGGCGGCTCCGGCAGCGGCACCTGTCACGGCCTCGGCGCCAGCAGCGCCGACGCCGTCACCCACCGCGACACCAACGGGGACAGGAACGCCGACCGCGACGGCAACCAACGCGGTTCCGGTGGAGTTCGGACTCGACCCGAGGCTGGGCGCGCTGCCGACCGAGAACCTGCGGTTCAAGCCGCGCACGGAATACATCGAGAAACAGAACAAGCGGGCCAGCACCCGGCTCCAGGGTCTCAAGGCGCTCCGGGGCACGACGAACTACCTCGAGGAGTTCAGTCAGAGCGTGGAATCGATCCTGACCTCGGACGCCTCGGAGACGCTCAAGGAGCAGACCCGCAAACTCACCCTGCTGGAGCTGGCGCATCTCCGCGAGGAAGCGGCTGTCAAGGATCGCGATGGTGGGCACCTGGAGCGTGCCCTCCAGCTGCTGGCCGAATTCGTGGAACGGTATCCCAGGGATCCCGCGGTGCCGGAGGTCCTTCTCCGACAGGGCCATCTTCTGCGTCAATTGGGACTCCGGGACGAGGCCATCGAGAAGTTCTACCTGGTCCTCCGGTCGGTTCCCCGACTCGAAGGGGCCAATCTCGCCTATTCCCGCCGCCTCGTCCTCATGGCGCAGTCCGCGATTGCCGACACCATGGCGGAGGTGGGACGCCATCCGGAGGCGGTCGACCTGTATGCGCGCATCCTCCAGTCGAAATCCGAGGAGCTCGAGGTCGAAGTCGTGCGGGTCAAACAGCTCCGATCCGTGCAGGAGAGTTCCAAGCCTCTGGTCACCGAAGGCTTCGCCCGGCGTTTCCTGGAGGATTTTCCCGAGTCCGAGTTCATTCCCGAGGTTCGTCATATCCTTGGCAACGCCTACCGCCAGCAGGGCGATCGCACTGCCGCCATGGAGCAGTATCAGCTGCTCCTGGAGGCGATCGAACTCGCCCCGGAAAACCGGCGACCCCATTGGCACCGCTGGAAGCTCAAGGTGGGCAACGACCTCGCCAACCATTTCTTCCTCGAGGGTGACACCCCGGCGGCACTCGCCCTGTATCGGGCCCTGGCGACCACCCATGAGGACCCCAAGAACCGGCAGGCGTTCCTCTACCAGGTGGGACTCTGCGAGGAACGCCTCGGCCACGCCGATGCCGCGCTCAAGACCTATTCGGACATCCTCACCCTCAAGGACCAGCCGGGGCTCCCGACGAACTCGCCCTCACTCCAGCTGCTCCAGAACATGGCGTCGCTCCGCATCTCGGTGCTGAAATCCGAGGCTGAAGCCCGCAAGGCCAAGGGATCCGGAACCTCCGCTCCGTGAAGTCCCCCGCCCCCTCGTTCGAGTCCGCCCTCGACGCCTATCACCAGGCGTGTCTTGCCGTCCTCGACCTGTTCCAGGAGGAGTCCGACGCCCTTCAGTCGGGACGCCTCGAGCGGCTCGATGGATTTCCCGATCGCCGTCGGGCGCTGCTGGTGCGGCTGGAGACAACCCAGCGCTCGACCCGGGACAGTGCGCCCCGGCCAATCTCGGACGCCCAGCGGGCCCGCATCCAGGCGGTGGCCGATCTCATCCAGCGCGCCGTGCGACTCGATCGTCAGAACGAGCAATGGTGGCTGCGCCATGGCCTGTTGCCCGCGGGGATGGTCCCCAGCAGCGCGACCCGGAACCCGGGACGGGTCCGGTCCACCTACGGTTTCCCGGGAAGGAGTGCAGTCCCATGAAAGTCATCGAACGCGTGCTGGTCGTGGACCGCTCCGAACTGATCCGCCAGACCGTCGGCCGGGTTCTCCGGACCCGCGGCATCGCCGTGGCCGAGGCTGGAAGCCTCGCGATGGCGTGGAAATATCTTGAAGCGGACCATTTCCAGATGGTGCTGGCCGGGGATGTCCTCCCCGACGGAGAGGGCCTCAGCCTGGTCCGGGAATTGGCGACACGGGTGGATGCCCCCTACATCATCAGCCTTCTCGAGAAGAACAGCACCTCGGTCATCGAACAGCAGCGGGAGGCGGGTGCCCATGAGGTGGTGGTGCGTCCGTTCGCAGAACGGGATCTTCGGGATTTCTTCGACCGCGCCCGTCGCCATCTCTCCGCCCCACCCACAACCGCCCCCGTGGCCGCCGTCTCCAAGTCGGCACCGCTTCGGAACGGGGTCCAGATCCTCGGTCGGTCGCCGGCGACCCAGCATCTCCGCGACTACATCTGCCGGGTGGCACCGACCAATGCCACGGTGCTGATCCAGGGGGAAAGCGGCACCGGCAAGGAACTGGTGGCCCGGGCCCTGCATCAACAGAGCCCAAGGTCGAATGGCCCGTTCGTGAAGCTGAACTGCGCGGCCCTCCCCGAATCCCTCGTGGAAAGCGAGCTGTTCGGACATGAGCGAGGTGCCTTCACGGGGGCCATCAACCGGCGCGAGGGCCGGTTCGGAATGGCGAATGGCGGAACCCTTCTCCTCGACGAGGTCACCGAGGTGTCTCTCGCGGTCCAGGCCAAGCTCCTCCGGGTGATCCAGGAGCGCGAGTATGAGCGGGTCGGCGGCAACGAGACCCTGCCGGTCGACGTCCGGCTGGTGGCGACCACCAATCGGAGTCTCGAGGAGGCCGTCGAGCGGGGCGAGTTCCGGTCGGATCTCTTCTTCCGTCTCAACGTCGTCACCATGCATCTCCCGGCGCTACGGGAAAGGCCCGGGGACGTCCCGATCCTGGCGGAGCGGTTCCTCGAGGGCTTCTGCGCCAAGCACGGCAAGCCGGTGTGCGGTTTCACGACTGATGCCATGGACTGGCTGGTCCGACATCCCTGGCCAGGAAACGTCCGGGAGCTGGAGAACATGATCGAGCGCGGCGTCGTGGCGAACCCGGATGGTCCAATCGGACTCGAGAGCCTGGTCCCGTTCCGCTTCCGTCTCCCTGCGCCGACCGCCGCCAGAAAGGCTGGGGCAACCAAGGGAAGGCCAGCCCGGGGCGGCGCGACCCACAGTCCCGCCAGCCTCCTGCTCGACCTCCCCGCTCCCCATGTCGCCTCGAGCACCGACCCGATCGACACCGCCCAGTCGATCTCCCAGCTCGCAACGGTTCGTGCGTCGAACGAGACCCCGGTCGTCCCGCCGCCCCCCGCAGCCCTGAAATCACTGGCCGACCTGGAGCGGGAACACATCATCCGGGTCATGGAACACGCAGGCAACGATGTGAGCCGAGCCTCCACGATCCTGAAGATTTCGCCGGCCCAGCTTCGGGAACGCCTCCGGAATCTGTGGGAATGACGCGGATCGCCACCCTCTTCCCAGCATCCTCACCGTTTCCTTGAAACGCTACCCCTTCATCTCCCGCGAGCTGATTCACATCCTCTCAGCGTATCTGCGTCGTTGGGTGTTCTGGCAGACCCTGATTCGGATCTGGCTCCCGTTGGTGGCTGTGTTTGCGGCGTTGGAGATCCCGGTTTACCTCCGCTCCGTCCGGAACGATCAGGAGCGGGCTCTGGAGATCATTGAAGGCCGCAAGCGGTTCTCCGGTCAGTCGTTGTCACGGCTTCTCGATCTCGGGGACCGCATCCTGTATGCGACCAATGCCTTCCAGTCTGCCACGCTCCTCGGGCTGATCCACGGAGGCAATCCGACCTTTCCGGGAATCGCCAGCCTGTCGACCGTACGGCACTCACCCGGGGATGCCGGTTGGATCGTCGAACAGGAAGCGTCCCGAGAACCGGGACTCCTCATGTCCCGGATGATCTCGCACGTCGAGATCGCCCCCCTGTTCCAACGGGCCCGTGAGATCCACAAACCGTGCATGAGCCGGCTCTTCCGGCGTACGGGTCAGGACGGAGGGCCGGATCGGATCCTCATGGCCGTTGCCTATCCGATGATGAAGACCACGAACACCTGGCGGTCGTCGGATCCATGGGTGTTGGGGTTGATTGTCGACCTTGAATCCTTTGTCAAAGAGGCCGGCGTGCCGGCCTCCTTGAAGTTGCTCCACTTCTACCTGGCCAACGAACCCGATGACGGAGTGTTCATCAATCTGAATGGGAGTCCTGGACCCGACCAGACCCTGGGCCCCGTGTTCTACCCCCTTGAACTGGGGACTCCCCCCGAGGATCCCCTCCGGAATTTCACGTCCTCTGTGAAGAGTCCGTCCCCGGTCCTACCACAGGCGCCGTCCCAGCCCTCCCGGAATGCCCGATCCCGGCCCATCACCTTCGACGGCTTTGAGAGCCCGTCCTTCCGGATCTACATGGACATCCCGCCGGGGTTCCTGAAGACCCATGACCTGATCGTGAGGAACCTGCCGCTACGCCTGGCGGCGGTGACCCTCATCAGCGTCCTCCTCACCTGGATGTGGATCCTGTTCTCGGCAGGGCAGCAGCAGATCCGACAGCTCGGCGAGGCCCAACAGACCATCCAGCGGCTCAGTCTGCACCGATCCCTGATCCAACAGGAACTCCACGACCATATCATCCAGAACCTGACCCTGCTGGGCATCCAGGTCGCCACCGCATCCCCGAAGGACACCGGAGGTTTCCAGACCATTCGTTCTGCGGTCCTCAAGCAGCTCGACTATCTCAGGGGCGAACTCCGACGACTCCTCATGGATGGGACCCACCGGCTGGGCTCCTTTGACGAGATGATCTCCCAGATCCAATCGATCTGCCGTCATCTCGAAGCCCAGTCGGGTGCCCGGTGTTCGCTCACGAATTCCAATCCGAGCCAAAGCTGCCCCAGCCCGGAAGTCCTCTTCCGGACCTGCCGGTTTGTCGAGGAACTCATCGGGAACGCCATCCGCCACGGTGGAGCTCGCCGCATCCAGATCTCGATCGATGCGGATGCGGACCAGGCGATGCTCATCATCCGGGTGGTGGATGACGGCCAGGGGTTCGACCCCGACCAGTATTCCCCCGGCTACGGACTCCAAAGCATGGGAGCCTTCGCACGGCGCTCAAAGGGCAGTCTTCAGCTGGAGCGCTTCCAACCCCGCGGGATGAAGGTGACCCTCAGCCTGCCGTTCGCGCCCACGGCCGTTCGTCTTTGACGACATTTCAACATCTTCCGAGACTCCACTCCAACCGCGACCCGCTCGTCCCCCTGCCCATGAAGATCGCTTTCCTTGATGATCATCCCCAGTTGGCCGAAGCCATCGCAGAGATGATCCGCCAGTCGTTGCCCGACGCCACGGTGGACTGTTTCACGCGGTGGACGGACCTGGAGCCGGAGCTCGTTGCGGCACAGTTCGATGTCCTGTTTCTCGACATGCGCCTCGAGGACTGTCTGGGTGTCGAACTGATCGGCCCCATCCAGGAATCGAGCCCGCAGACCCGGATCGTGGTGTTGTCGGCCTTCGCCCAGAAGGATCTCCTCCTGAAATGCCTCAACCTCGGAATCGCCGGCTACATCGCAAAGACCAGCCCCATCGAGCTCATTCTCCAGGCCATTCAGACGGTGATCACCGGGGGGACATTCTTCGATGAGAACCTCCGTCTTGGATCCGAGCCGTCGAACTCCGTTGAAACCCCTGAAGTACCATGAGTGATTCCAACCCCGCTCGCATCCTGCTTGTCATCGAGGATCCGCTGCTCGGCAGCATCCTGCGCGACCAACTGCAGGGGCTGTCGTATCCCGTCAACCTGCACACCACCCCGGCAGCGGCTCTTTCCGATGCCCAGCAACAGCTCTTCTCGCTGGCGATCATCGACGACCAGTTGACCGGGTCCGAGCCGTTGAAGGTGGCACAGGATCTCGCGAAGACCCGGCCTGCGACGCTCCGGGTGGTCCTGACCTCCGGCAAGAACATGGAAACGCTGGTCACCGCCCGCCAATCCGGCCTGATCTTCCGGTACATCACGAAGCCGTGGCTCCGCGATGAACTGGCCATGGCCATTGAGAATACCGTTTCCTGCTTCCGTCTCGGCTCCGAGGTCGAGTCGCTGCGTACCCGCAACCTGACCCTGACCCAGCAGCTGAGCGAGGCGGGCCAGGGCGGTGGTGGTGGCGGCGGGAATTCCGGGGCCTCGGCCGGATCGAGCGGGGCCCCGGATGCCGCAGGCTCGAATCGGGTCACCGAGTTTGCCTTCCGGGCGCTGTCGGCCTTCCACCCCAACCTCGGCAACGCCTCGCTTCGCGCCGTGGCCGTCTGCCGCACCCTCGGTGAGATCCTCGAGATCCCACCGGCTGAGCTGCCGATCCTTCTCAAGGCGGCTGCACTCCACGATGTCGGCATGCTCAGCGTCGACCGTGGAGTCGTCCGCCGTTGGCTCCGTGATCCCGCCAAGTGCACGGAGGAGGAACTCGCCGTCGTCCATCGCCATCCGGTGGTTTCGGAAACGATCCTGAAGGAACTCCCGGGATTCGAGGGGGTCGCGGAGATCGTCCGACACCACCACGAGGCCGTCGATGGCTCCGGCTATCCGGATGCCCTCAAGGGGGAGACGATCCCCTACTTCTCGAGGCTCCTGGCCCCCGTGGTCCACTTCTGCCATCGCAACGCCTCGACCGCCCAGATCCTCAACGAGATCGAGGGGCTTTCCGACAAGGTCTTCGATCCGGCCGCCGTCCGAGCCCTCGCGAAGGCCCTGCCCATCACCGAGATGCCACGCGGGGAGCGGGAGATCCTCCTCATCGAACTCAAGTCCGGAATGACCCTCGGGCGCGATCTCTTCAATGCGGGCGGCCACCTGCTGCTGCCGAAGGGACGGGAGCTCAAGGAGTCCGACATCAATCGGATCATCTCCATCAACCGCGTCACGCCGCTCGAACCGTTCGTCCTGGTCTTCTGTTGAGGCGAAACGTTGACGATTGGGGCAACTTTACCGACACGTTCGGGGGCGACCGCTGGATCCGGTCGGTCGTCGCTGGGAATCCGCCTCAGGCAGACACTCGGGGGTCTGCCATCGGATCCAATCCGTCCACAGAGTCGAGGGTTCCTACGTGAGGAATGGATCAGGCGACCCTGATGGGGCCTGAAACGGTCTCCTGTTCCCAATCGCGGAGGCTAGGACCGTCACTTGGAATCCAAGGAGCCGGCCACGGACTACTGACGCAGGAGCGACAGGGCGCTCTGCGGCATCTTGTTGGCCTGCGCGAGCATCGAAGTTCCGGACTCCACCAGGATCTGATACCGGGCATAGGCCGTGGCCTCCTGGGCGACATCGGTGTCCGAGATGTTCGAGATGGCGCTCGAGAGATTCTCCTTGGACACCAGAAGCTGCTCGGCGGTGAAGTTGAGACGGCTCTGCACGGCACCCAGAGAGGCGCGCAATTGGGCGAGGTCGCCGATCGCGGTCTTGATGTTGGTAAGCGCCGTCTGTGCCGCTCCGATGGTCTCAATGTCCCCGGTGATTCCGTTTTCCAAGATGTCAAGGTCGATCCCGTCCATCGCGAAGGTGCTTCCCTCCGAGTCGATGGTGACATTCATGGCACCGACCGAGAACAGCGGTACCGAGTTGAAGGTCTGCTCCCGGGCCTTGTCGATGTACTCGCTGAGCTGCTGGAATTCCTGATTGTAGAGCTTGAGGTCGTCCACCGACTTGGTCGGATCCTGAGCCAGCATGGCCAGCTCACCCATGCGGCGGAACGCCTTGTCGATCGTCTTGAGGAAGCCGTCCTGGGTCTGCGTGAAGGAGACCGCGCTCACCACGTTGTTGATGGCCGCATCCAGACGCTTCATCTGGGAGGTCAGACGGCTGCTCACCGCGAGACCTGCCGCATCGTCCGAGGGCGCGACGATCTTCGAACCCGAAGAGAGCCGTTGCAGCGACTTGGCGAGGGCGTTGGAACTCGCGTTGAGGTTGTTGGCCGTCTGCTGGGCCTGGATGTTCGTGTTGATGACCATGGTGGCAATGGGATGGGGTTCCGGACTCCGCGGAGGGCGGCCCTGAACCTGTTGGAGAGCATCAAATCATGTTCGAGGTCACGCGGAGCGCCTCAGGCCTGGAGCAACATCAGCGCGCTCTGCGGCATCTTGTTGGCCTGGGCGAGCATCGAGGTTCCGGACTGTACCAGGATCTGGTATCGGGCGTAGCTCGTTGCCTCCTCGGCGACGTCGACGTCGGAGATCCGGGA
>CAZZKQ010000002.1:25557-32674 GCA_964654875.1 uncultured Verrucomicrobiota bacterium
GCCATGCGGCGGAACGCCTTGTCGATCGTCTTCAGGAAGCCGTCCTGGGTCTGGGTGAAGGAGATTGCGTTCGTGACGTTGTTGATCGCCGCGTCGAGCCGCTTGAGCTGGGATTCCAGTCGGCTGCTCACGGCGAGACCCGCGGCGTCGTCGGACGGAGTGATGATCTTGGACCCGGAGGACAGCCGCGACAGCGACTTGGCCAGGGCATTGGAACTCATGTTCAGGTTGTTGGCGGTCTGCTGGGCCTGAACGTTGGTGTTGATGACCATGGAATTGCCTTTCTTGGACTGCGAGTGGGTGGACTAGTGATCCTTGTGGACGGACGCTGCGACGAGAGAGGGAGACTCCTGACGGAGCTGCTGGAGTCGGAGGGACAACTGCTCGGGCGTGGAGGTCTCCACCGCCGCAAGGTTGCTCTGGAGGATCTCCAGGTAGACCTCCTCGCGGTGGATCCCGACATTCTTCGGGGCAGAAACGCCAAGCCGAACCGAGTCGCGGTCGAGCCGAACCACCCGGATGGTGATATCCTCGGCAATCCGGATGGCCTCGTTCAGCTTTCGGGAAAGTACGAGCATGGCAAAAAGGGGGCGCGGATCAGTTGCCGATCGGGTAGTTCACCGGAAGTTCCGAAGCGTTCAGCGGAACCACCTGCCGGGCCTCGCGGGTCACCTTGTTGTAGACGATCGGGCCCTTCAGGTTGATCGTCAGAGTGCCATCCGGGCGAAGCGTCACGATGTTCAGCACCTCCGCATCGGCGGATCGGTTCAACCCGAGCTCCTTGCATTCCTTGACCCCGATCTCGATCCGATAGGGAGCCGCCACACAGGAGGGTTGAACGACCAGGAACCCCCTCTGGTCCACGCCTTCGAACTTCAGCCAGCAGTAGGGGGCGGCGTCGACGAGCGAGATCAGTTCAGCACGACGAAAGGCCTCGAACCCCAGAAGACCTTCGGAGAACTGCAGGGACCCGAGTGCGGACAGGGGAGGCAGGATCTCCGCCTGTCCCTCGCGGATGGTGTATTCGGATTCGAGGACGAGCACGGATCACCCCGCAGCAGTGGCCATGCCAAGCCGATCCGACGAGGCGATGGACTTCACAACCCCATCCAGAACGCCCGTTGCCACGCCTTCGTCCCAGGCCCATTCCATGGGGGTCTGCTGCGGTCAGGGCTCCCGCGTTTCCAGCCTCCTGAGTGGGGATGTCCATGACCTGGATCGATCCCGATCGATCCATGGGACCGTCGCGTCCGGGGATGCCGTCGAGGCTGTGAAGAACTTTTTCCTTCGGAGCCCGAAAACCCGTTGCAATTCCCGGCATGGTGGGTGCTACTACATCTACTCGTGAGGGCAACCGAATCCTACTTTCCGAGGGAACTGGCGCGGACCGTCAGTGATCTTGGCGTGCGCCAAGCGAGGCTGCAGACGCAGGCCGCCACCGGGCAGAGGATCCGGAATCCCGAAGACGATCCGAGCGCGTTCCGGAACGTCCTCGAACTCCAGGGATCGGTCCAGCAGTTGGGGCAGTATTCGAGCAACATCTCGAAGCTCCAGTCCCGCTCCAACACGGGATATGAGGCGGTGAGCCAGCTCAAGAAGCTCAACGACCGTGCCGCGGAGATCGCCACCGCGGCCGTCAGCATCCGCAACAGCGACGACTTCGCCGCGTTTGCCTCCGAGGTCAATCAGCTCCTCGAATCCGCGGTCGGGCTGTCGAATTCCAAGCTCAACGGTGAGCTCCTCTTCGCCGGATCTGCCGGGTCCGCCGCCGCCTTCAAGGCGAATCGAAACGGGTCGGGCAAGATCACGTCGGTCGAGTACTCCGGGAACCAGGCCGCGCGTCAGGCGGAGGTGTCCGAGGGTGTGACCGTCCCCATGGACATCCTCGGGGCCAACACCTCGGAGTCCGACGGCCCCCGAGGGCTTCTCTACGACAAGCGGTCCGGGATCGATGTCTTCGGTCATCTCGTCGCTCTTCGGGATGCCCTGGCAGCCGGGAACCAGGCGGGTGTGGCCGACGCGGCCAAGGGTCTGGCCAACGATGAGACCGGCTTCATCCAGACCTTCTCCGAGATCGGGGCCAACCAGACCCGGCTCGAGGCCGCCAGCCGCCAGAACTCCTCCATGGCGACCTCGCTGAACCAGATGATCTCCCAGGAGAGCGACGTCGATCTCGCCCAGACCCTGGTCGAGCTCAACCAGCTCCAGGCCGCCTATTCCGCCGCTCTCCAGTCGGCCGGCTCCATCATGCGGTTGAGCCTGCTCGACTATATCTGATCCCCCAGTCGCGTCGGGGAATCGGTCCGCCACCCGAGGATGCGGTGTTTTCCGGCAGGGCGACAGTCCCGGGTCTTGAGGTGGATCGGGCCAATCACACCGAAGCGAGAAGCCGCTCCACCCATTGTTCCCCGGACAGCCGTTCGAATCCCCCGGGCACCCAGGGACCCGATGAGATTGCGAGGAGCGGGAGCTGGAGTTGAAGGGTGAGATCCCAGACCCGCGCCGGGTCGGGGGATTCATCCAGGTGGGTGAGGAGGAGTCCCGAGGGACGGAAGGTGCTGAAGGCCTCGGCCTGGGTCTCCAGAATCCCGGGGGCATAGGCGGCATTCAGCACGAGGCCGATGCACTCCGGTTCGAAGCGATCCAGCAGATTGGCCATCCGGTCGTTGAGATCCCGATCCGTCGCGTTCCATCCCGGGAGGTCCAGGAATTCCACTTCATGGGGGGGGATCGATGGGTTCCAGGCGGATTCGACCGGGACGCCGATGAGTTCGGCGTGGAGGGACAGGGCCTCGGCGCCATTCACCACCGCACCATCGAGTCGCCAGACCCGACAGGTTCTCCGGTTCCGGATCACCTCGATCGTCAGCCATTTGGCGATGCAGGCGCTCTTGCCGGATCCGGGGGGACCGATGAGGGCGATCCGCCGCGGCGAGGCGGTCCTTTGGCCACCGAGATGATCCCAGGCGGACAGCAGACCCGCCGCGGCGAGGATGCCCCCCTGCTCCGCGCCAGCACCCCGGGGCATGGCCGGGAGATGGCGTTGGATCACGCGGACGGTCTCGGGCGCCAGCCTCCAGCTGCGAAGCACCTCCCGGACATCCACCTCGACCACTGGGCGTGCCATCCGACGCTCTGGAACGGGGGTTGGGACGGGATCGGCGGGACGGGCCCAGGCCTCGATCTCGGTCGCACCCCAGATCCGGGAGATCCCCCCGGCGGTGATGCGTTTCAACTGGACCACGACGGCATTCGGCCCCAGGGCCTGGTGCACCTTCTGGAACACCTCCTCGGCCGTGGCTCCGCGAAACTGGATCATCGCTGTCGGATTCATGGGTCCCCTCCCAGCGCCGCCTTCGCGGTCAGGGCAGGCTGGGAATCGTATATTCCGAGAGGACCCTCAGGCGAGCCGGCAGTTCCTCGTAGGAGAGGAACCGGAGATCGGGGAAGGTAGGGCTGAAGAACTTTCGGAGTCCGAGCCGGAGCACACCGGAACACAACAACACCGGGATGCGTCCCTCGGCGACGGCCGGCTGGATCGCCTTGCCCAGATGCGCACTCAGGTGCTGGGCGGCCATCGGGGTGAGGACGAGGATCGTCTCGGTGGGCCCCTGGTTCAACCCCTTGGCGAGCTCCTCCTCCAGCCACGGTTCGAGGGCGATGGTCCTCAGGCGTCCTTGGTCGTCGAGGAATGGCTGCACCAGCTCGGCCCCGATCGTCCGCCGGGCCTGCTCGGAGAGCTCGTCGATGTTCTTGGTGGTCGACGCGACATCCGCGATGCGCTCGAGGAGCGTCACCAGATTCCGGATCGAGATGTCCTCGGAGAGCAGGTTCTGGAGGATCCGCTGGATCTGCCCGAGGTTGAGGAGGTTCGGGACCAGTTCATTGACCAGTGCCGGCTGAAGCTTCTTCAGGTTGTCGAGCAGGCCCTCGACATCCTGCCGACTGAGCAGCTGCGGCGCATGGCGTCGGATGCATTCCTGGAAATGGGTGACCAGGACCGACGTGGCATCGACCACCGTGTAGCCCGCCAGTTCGGCGGCGCTCCGGTTGGTCTCCTCGATCCAGACAGCGGGGAGATTGAAGACCGGCTCGGTGGTGCTCTCCCCCGGGACGATCTGGTCGCTCTGGTTGATGTTCATCGCCAACCAGCGCCCCGGCCGGAGGGTTCCTTTCCCGACCACATGGCCGCGGAGCAGGATCTGGTATTCCTGGGAGTCGAGCTGGAGATTGTCACGCAGCCTCACGGATGGGACGACGAAGCCCATGCTCTGGGCAAAGTTCCGGCGGACACCGGTGACGCGATCCAGGAGATCGCCGCCCTTCGAGACATCGGCGAGGGACACCAGCCCGAAACCGAGCTGGACCTCCAGCGGATCCACCACGAGGAGCTGCTCGATGGCCTCGGCCTGCGGCTTGGCAGCCGCCGGGGCCACGGTCCCGGGCCCCCCTCCATCGGGACCCGGCAGCCCGATCGGGTGCTCGGGGAGGCGTCGCCACAGCACCAGCATCAGTCCTGCGGCGGTCAGGAGCAGCACGGTCGGAAACCCCGGCATCAGCCCTAGCAACGCCAAGGACCCCGCAGTCATGAGCACCGGACGGCGCTGGAAGATGAGCTGGGTGCCAAGAGCTGATCCAAGGTCCTCCCGGGAGGCTGCTCGGGTGACCAGAAGCGCGGCGGCGGTCGAGAAGATGAGGGACGGCACCTGGGAGACGAGCCCATCCCCGATCGACAGGATGGTGTAGCGTCCCAGGACCTCCGAGGCGGATTCACCCCGCTGGAAGACGCCGATCAGGAAGCCGCCGACGACGTTGATGACAGCGATCAGGATCGCTGCGATGGCGTCGCCGCGGACGAACTTCGACGAGCCGTCCATGGCGCCGTAGAAATCGATCTCACGCTGCAGGTTCTGGCGGCGCTGCCGGGCGACGACATCGGTGATCGCCCCGGAACTCAGCTCCTGGTCGATCGCCATCTGCTTTCCCGGCAGGGAATCCAAGGTGAAACGGGCGGCAACCTCGGCGATGCGGCCCGCACCCTTGGTGATCACCACGAAATTGATGATGGTGAGGAGTGCGAAGATGACGACGCCGATGATGTAGTTGCCGCCGACCACCCGCTCACCGAAGGCGGCGATGATGGATCCCGCCTCGCCGGTGCTCAGGATGAGCCGGGTCGAGGCGACATTCAGTCCGAGGCGGAACAGGGTCGTGATCAGCAGCAGCGTTGGAAAGGTCGAGAACTCCGCAGGATCCCGCAGGAACAGGACGACCAG
This sequence comes from uncultured Verrucomicrobiota bacterium, assembly GCA_964654875.1. GTDB lineage: Bacteria > Verrucomicrobiota > Verrucomicrobiia > Limisphaerales > UBA9464 > UBA9464. The sequence goes on from CAZZKQ010000002.1 coordinate 30,834, forward strand.
GAGCGTCAGGATGGAGCTGCCAAGGCTGATGACGATGAGTCCGTCGAGCAGCGGGGCCGGCACCGGCTGGATGAGCAGCAGCAGGGCGCCGACGACGAACACGGCGACCAGGAGCTGGGACCTGGGGATGGCCAGACCCGGAAGAGCTGTGGGGTTACGATCCATTCACTCGGCTCCTGAGGCCCAGATAATACCGGTAGCGGTTGGTCCGATACACGAACGCCAGGATCTCCGCCACCGCCTGGTACAGCCGGGCATCGATGGCCTGTCCCTCTTCGCTGAGCTGGAACAGGAGCCGGGCGACCGGTTTGTTCTCGACGATCGGCACCTGGAATTCCTTCGCGATCTCGCGGATCCGGAGCGCGTTGAATCCCTTGCCTTTCGCCACCACCCGCGGGGCCCGGTCCACCGAGGCGTCGAATTTGAGCGCGATCGCCAGATGGGTCGGATTCGTCACGACAACATCCGCCGTCGGAACAGTCGCCCGCCAGCTGAGACGGAGCTTTCGCCGGAATGCCTTCTGGCGGGATTTGGCCTCGGGATCTCCCTCAGCCGACCGATTCTCCTCCTTCACCTCCTGCTTCGTCATGAGGAGGTCCTGCGACGTCTTCCAACTCTGGTAGCCGAAGTCGGCCGCCATGATGAGGGAAAGACCCAGGAGCAGGCGCCCCAGCAACGAGTCCACCGAGCTGCCCATGAAACGGAGCAGTTCCTCCAGACCGGAGTCGGTGAGGAACACCGGATGATTGACGAGCTGCCAGACCAGGGACCACGCCACTGCCAGGATGACGAGGAGGTTCAGGAGCTTGATCCCGGTCCGGACCAGCATGCCGGTCTTGAAGAGATTGTTGAATCCCTCGATGGGATTCAGTCGCTCCCATCTCAGCTGCAGGGCCTGGGTGGCGATGCGGAACCGGCTCTGGAGGCCACCCGCAAGGATGGCCGCGACGACTGCGACCAGCATCGGGCCGACGACAAACTGGGCGAGGGTGGCGGCTGCGATGCCGGATCCGGCCACGACCCCCTGGAAGGTGATCGGGTCGGACGAGATCCGGGTGAGAAGGCCCTGGAAGGTCAGGACCAGCGCGTTCCAGATCCCCTGCCCCATCCATTTGATGGCCAGCAGCGCCGCGAGGATGGCGAACAGCGTGTTGACCTCGGCGCTGCGGGCGAACTGGCCCCGCTGGATGGCCTCCTCGAGGCGTTTGACCGTCGGCTTCTCCGTCCGGCTCTGCTGGTCCTCCGCCATGGCTCAGGGTGTCGCGGCCCGGAGCACCCGGACCGTGGCGGTGAGGTCCCCGGGCATCGCCGAGGCGCGGGCATTCAGATGGCTCGCAAACAGATGGAACCCGGCACCAAAGAGGAACAGTCCCACGACGGCCCGGAACAAAAAGCTGTCCTGGAACACCGGCAGCTGGGGCAAGGCACGCCCGAGCAGCAGCAGCGTCACGTTGAGCAGGAATCCACCGGCGATGACCGGCATGGCCAGCCGCACGGACAGACCCAGACATTCGGAGGCCAGCCTTCCGAAAAGGATCAGGAAGCCCTGGTCCGACACGGACGCCGTCCCGTTGATCGGCAGGATCCGATAGGTGTCGGCGAAGGCGAGGAACCAGGCCTGGTGGAGCTGGAGGCCGAAGACCACCAGCACCGCAAGGAACTCGAGGATGATTCCCGCCTCGTTCGAGGATTCACCGGACCCCGGTGAGAGGATCTGTCCGCTCTGGAGGCCCATCTCGGAGGAGATCAGCTGACCCGCGACCTGGGCCGCGAACACAATGAACCGGCTGGCAAAGCCCAGGGCCAGGCCCACGAGCGTCTCGCGGGCTGTCAGCAGGGCG
>CAZZKQ010000003.1:0-30744 GCA_964654875.1 uncultured Verrucomicrobiota bacterium
CCGGCCGAGACCCGGCTGAGGGCGATCACGATCCAGGTCGGCCGGACCGGCGTCCTGACCCCGGTCGCCGAGCTGAATCCGGTTTTCGTCCAAGGATCCACGGTGTCCCGGGCCACCCTGCACAACGAGGACGAGATTCGCCGGAAGGACATCCGCATCGGGGACACGGTCGTGGTCCGGAAGGCTGGGATGGTAATCCCGGAGGTCATGGAGGTGGTGCGGTCGAAACGCCCGGACGAAGCCATGCCGTTTGATTTTGTCGGACAGCTCGGCGGACGCTGTCCGGCCTGTGGCGGAGCGATCGCGCGCGATGGGATCTCCGCGGGCACGGCGGAGGAGGTCGCCTGGCGCTGCGTCAACGTGGCGGGGTGTCCGGCGCAGAAGACGCGGCGGTTGGAGTACTTCGCCCAGCGCAAGGCCCTCGATATCGAGTCGCTTGGCGGGATCGTGGCCGAGAAGCTCGTCGAACGGGAACTGGTGGACGAACCCCTCGATCTCTTCGGACTCAAGGTCGATGCCCTGGCCCAGCTCAATCTCGGAACCGAGGAGGAGCCCCGGATGTTCGGGGAGAAGAACGCCACCAAGGTGCTGGAGGCCTTGGACCGCGCCCGCACTGCGCCCCTCCACCGCTGGCTCCACGCGCTGGCGATCCCGGAGATCGGGGAGCAGAGCGCCTGGCAGCTGGCCCAGGTCCATGCCGGGCTTCGCGACCTCGCCGGCTCCCCGATCCTGGAGGCGATCCGGAGGCTGGGCGCGCTCAAGGCGGAGCGGGATCTGATCTCGCCCCGATCCCGAAAAAATCCTCCGAAGACCGAGGAGGAGAAGGCGGCACGACAGGAACGGCATCACAAGTTGGGCGAGGAGGTGGACCGGCTGGAGTCATTCCTGGAGCGGGACGGCATCCGGTCCCGGCTTGCCGAGGTGGGGCCGGTCGCCGCCGCATCGCTCCTCGACTATTTCCAGTCCGACGCCGGGCAGGGGGTCCTGCGTCGGCTCGACTCCCTGGGCATCCACCCTGTGGGTTCAAGTCCGCAGGCGACATCCTCCACTGCGTCCGCGGTGACGGGGAAGACGTTCGTCCTGACCGGGACGCTGCCGACGTTGTCGCGGGACGAGGCCTCGGCACTCATACGGGCGGCGGGCGGGACGGTCTCGGGCTCGGTCAGCCGGCGCACCGACTTCGTGGTCGCCGGCGAGGAGGCGGGCTCCAAGCTCGACAAGGCCCGGGAGCTGGGGGTCCGGATCCTGGATGAGTCGGGACTTCGTTCCATCCTGCGCGGCGACGTCTCTTGAGGGGCATCGGTGGACGGGACCGGTGGTGATTCCGGGTTCCCGGATCCGCATGGGGGATCCCTTTACGCACCCCAGTCGGAAGTGTGGATTCCGGTGGGCAAGCTGAGAGATGGACAGGCTTGCCGGAATCCAGCAGATTCAAAGACCAGTTAGGGTGGTTTCGTTGCGGTAGGTGGGCCCTCGACGATCATCCAAGACACCCCTGTGCCTTGATCAGGCGCGGGAATGATCTTTGGGTCGCCGCCTGGGCGCTGGATCCGTCGCGTCATGATCTACCATCCACCGGCCAACCTGCAGGACATTGAGAACTCCAAGTTCATCAATGCCATGGGCCGGGAGTCGCGTATGTTCCTGCTGGCCGGTGCTGCGGAGGCTGATGGGGGAAACCGATGGCAGGAGACGGTTGCGGCGTGCATCTCGAAAATGGGCCACATCGCTCTCTGCACATCTCCCAGGGAGAGCGGAGCCGGAGTGGCGTCGTTCGAAAACCCTCACTTTTTCCAATCGAGGAGCTGGGAACTGGATGCCTTGGATCTGGCGGAATTCGTCGTCTTCCACCTCGACTCCCTGTCGAGATCACCGGAGGGCCTGATCGAGCTCGGCTATGCGGCGGCAAAATTCCCCCAGAAGGTCTGCGTGATCTGCCCCGATGGGTTTTGGTGCAAGGGCCTGGTCGATCTCTTCTGCTACCGGGAGGACCTCATGAAGTACAAGAGCATCGAAGAGATGCTCGATGCGATCAACCAGATGGTGATGCGAGGGCATCTGTGATGCCGCCGCCGTCCGGCGACGGGGATGCGTGATGGTGTCGGCAGCCTTGGATCCGGAACTCAGTCCGCAGGTTTCACGGGTTCCTCCGCGGGAGTCATCGCGGCATTTGGATCCATCGTCCCGCTGGCATACAGGCTTTGGATCTCTTCGCGGATCTGCCGGTTCAGTTCCCGGATTCCAAGCATCAGTTCCGAGGCGCCCTCCTTCGACTGGGCAGAAGATTTCCGCTGAAGCCGGGACATCCCCGGGAGCCGCGAGCGATTCCGGGCCGCCTGTTCCATGGCCTCGGCGTTGCGACGCTCCCGCTCCTTCAGCATCGCGGCGAGCCTTCGGACCTTGACCTCGAGGATCTCGATCTGCCTGTCCTTGGCCTGAAGCTCCTGCTGGCGCTGCAGTTCGACGGTGGGATCCGGAACGATGGCTTCCCCGACCGGTGAGGGATCGGGCGTCGCAATGGGTGTCGACGCCGGCACTGGCGGGATTTCGGCAGCCTTTGTTTCCTGGTACGGAAAGGCCTCCGACGGGACCTCTTCGTGGCCGGACTCAAGCCCCCCGCGCAGCGCCATCAGCAGCTTTTCCCGATGTGCTGTCGGGAGAGAGTTACCAGAAGTCAGCAGCTCGACAAAATCATCGACCTGCTCTCCGAGCCCCTTCGTGGAGGATGGGGGCGGCAATGGCGCTTGGCGCCCTGTCCTCGATCGGGGCTTCCGGAAAAAGCGGGCGGCAAACCGGATCAGCCTCATCACGAGACTCCGAGGTCGGCTGACGACCGTGCCCGGCAGGGCTGGAGTGGTGGACTGGTCTCCGGAGGGCTCCGAGACAGTCCCATCCGTTCTGGCATCCGGATCCGTGGTTCCGTGTTCCACTCGCGGCGGGTGTGTGAACGGATTATCCGTCCCGAGGATCCGCTCTTGGGGCACCGTGTCCCCTTGATCCTCCCGGTTTTGAAATGGGAGGGGAGGAACTGCGTCCTCGATCGGCGCTTTCCCGGAGGTTGGTGTCCCCGTGATCCTCTCCGGGGCGGAGTCGCGCTGGCCCGGCCACCGGATTCGGCTCCTTGGAGTTTCTGGGTCGATGGCCGGGAGCGAGGGGACATTGGGAGCCGGGGCAAAAGGGATGTCCTCATGCGGATGGCGGGCCTTCCAGATCTCCAGGGACTTGGCGGGGTCGAGTGCCGGTCCGGCCCACCGCTTGCGTTTCCTGTGGAACGACATCCGGCCGCTCCAGCGCCAGGCGGATCCGCCGGGAGCAACACTCCCCGCATGGACCGGTGCTTGGGCTCCTTGAGGAAGGTGGCCATGGCGTTGCAGCCAGACCTTGTAGCTCAGGTCCTCCGACTGATGGCGAATGGGTTCCCAGGGTTTCAAGTGCCCGGGGCGGTTTCCATGGGGTTTTCAGACGCCTCCGCCGGCTGCGTTCCCGGCCGGAGAGTCCGATGGAGGGAATGTCCTCCCGGGTGGACTACGCCAGTGGAGGTGTTGTGGCGAGGCCACTCATCCCCTGGGTGGCAAGATCCCGGTTCGTGGTGAACTCCGCCCAGTAGTCGAGGGGCATGTCGAGGGCGATCTTCAGGGCTCCATTGGCCCCGGCAAACTGGGGGTCATCGACCTGGGTGACCTTGCCGCCGCCGAAGTCGACCAGTGCCTTTTCAATCGCCCGGGCGAGGCCCCGGATCTGGCTTCCGCCACCGGCCAGCAGGATCTTGTTGCGGAGCTTCGCCTGGAATTCCGGATCCGAGGTGGCGATCAGGTCGTGGAGCGCGGCGACGATCGGCGGCACGATCGAATGGCATGCCTTGTAGATCTCCTCGGTCAGATTGAACTGGGTCGGCTTTCCTGCCACGGGAAGAATCTCCTCGACCTCGTCCATCCGGCTGCTGACGGAGGCGTGGCGTTCCTTGATCGCACGGATCATGTGGACCGAGAACTGGGCGTTGGGATGCTTTTCCTTGATCAGTTGGCCGAGGAGTTCATCGATGGCGTCGCCTGCGTTGGTCAGCGTCCGCTGGTCTCCCTCCGCGGGGAGGGTGCCCTGGACCCGGCACAGGTCCGTGGTGCCGGCTCCGATGTCGATCACAAGGGATTCATCGAAGAAGTCCAGACCGTAGGCCACCGCGAAGGGCTCGGAGCAGACGATGACCGAGTCCGCACAGTCGGCGGCCGCCTCGAGGATAGTCGCCTTTCCCGCGGTGCTGGCGGTGGCCGGGGATCCGATCACGGCGAAGATCGTCGCATCGGTGGGGGCATGGACCTCGTCGATGGCGTGCTCCAGCAGGTCCTTGATGGCCTTCTTCACCTCCGGTGAGTTCGATCCCCCGGTTGTCTTGATGTTCGACCTGGCAAGCGGCCGGTGCAGATTGAGGGACAGGCGATTGTCCACCGCCTCCTGCCCATAGATGACATCGCGTCCCCCCAGCTTCTTCCTTGCGACATGGTCCTTCGGGTAGCCTACGTAGGAGCTGATCGTCTTTCGAAATCCGGTGGAGGCGGCAATCGATGTGCGACTCGTGCCGAGGTCGATGCCCAGGTAGATGGTTTCAGACATGGTGGTGAGGTGGAGATGAGATTGGGGGTGGGGCGCTCGTTTTACCGAACGCTAGCCCGAAGGATACCAAATCGACCTTTCGCTGAGCAACACGAGCCTTCGCCATCCTCTCCCCTGGAATGCCACATCCGGCTCGGGGCAGGCGCTCGGGATTCAGGTCGATGCGGCAATCCTCCCGAACCGGTTTCCAGCGCCAGAGCCACCGGCCTCTTCCACCCCCCAGTCGGGCGATTCCAAAACCCGCCCACACTCCCCCCGGAATGTTCCTTGACCCCGGACAGATCCACCAAACCCTTGGCCGCAGACATGGATCCACAGCCGAGACGTCGACCGGCATCATGACCAAGTCGCATGACCCAAGATGCCCGCCAACTTCTTCACACACATCCGCAGGGGCCTGTACGACAATGTCTACCACTGCATCGTTCGGGAGAAGGCTGATGTGAATGGAAGGGACGAGGACACGGGCAACACGCCCCTCGTTCTCGCCGTGATGGAGAAGCATCACGAGATCGTGCAGCTTCTCCTCAACCACGGAGCCGATGTGAACCTGCCCGACTGGACCGGCAAGTGCACACCGCTGGACCTCGCGGAGCAGTCGGGTTCCGGACCGATCGCCCAGCTGCTGCAGAGCCGGGGAGCCAAATACGGAATTGGCAGTGGATTTCACCTCGCAGCCAAGAATGGTGACCTCGCCGTTGTCGACTCGACGTTGTCGGGAGGGCAGGGAGTCAATGAGGTCGATGCCGCGCGGGGCTGGACGGCATTGCACTATGCGGTCCACCACGGGCAGAAGCACCTCGTTGAGTTCCTCCTGCTCCGTGGGGCTGACGTCAATGCCCGGGACTTCCTCGGGAAAGCGCACCCGATCGATGTCCTGGGCGCCCGGAACCGCGGGGACATCGTCCGCATCCTTCGGCATCATGGTGCAAAGCCTGCCGGGGGACTCACCCTCCAGTTCTGCGCGGAGACCGGGGACTTTGAGGGGGTGCAGCGCTTCTTCGATGCGGATGGACGCATCAACGGTAGGGATGACAGGAATGGATGGATGCCGATCCACTATGCCGTCAATGCGAACGACATCGAAATGGTGGAGTTCCTGATCTGCCTGGGGGCCAACGTCAATGGGGCCGATTTCAAGGGAGAGCTGTGTCCCCTCGACCTCGCGGTCCGGAATGGCAACGTGGAAATGCAGGCCCTCCTCCAGTCCAAGGGCGCGGTCCGGAAGCGAAAGCCTGAGGGCCCATCGGGGTCTCGGGACGGAAGCATCCAGATCTCCGAGGACCTCAAGCGCCAGATGCAGTCCTACATCGAGAAGCGTGGACAGGAGGAGGCACGGCTCAAGCAGATCATCGCGGAGGAGACCGCCAAGAATCCCGGGAAGAAGGAAAAGAAGTCCGTCAACTGGAAGGAGTTCCTCCGCAGCAAGAACAAACCCGTCCACGACAAGACAACAGTCGAGGAGAAGAAGATCGTCGAGGCCCCGAAGCCTCCCCGGAAGATCGTCAAGAGGGTGGAGCAGGTGGATGTGGAGGTGAGGTCCAGCCGGCTCGAGCTCGATGTGGAGCAGGAGGGCTACATCTTCTTCATGGACATCGTCGGATATTCGAAAAAGACGACGGACGAACAGCGGAAGGCCTGCAAGGACCTCGGGACCATCGTCAAGGGCACCGTCCAGTTCCAGACGGCCAATGCGTTGGAGAAGCTGATCATTCTTCCAACCGGCGACGGCATGGTCCTGGGGTTCTTCACGTACCTCGAGGACGCGCTCAACTGCGGTGTCGCCGTCGCGAAGGCCGTGAAGAGTCGTCCTGACCTCCAGATGAGGATGGGGGTCCACTGCGGGCCGGTGATCCCGATGGAGGACATCAACGGAAATCTCAACATCAGCGGGGATGGCATCAACTACGCCCAGCGGGTGATGGACGCCGGCGAGGCGAACCACCTGCTGGTCAGCGCCGCGGTGATGGCGCGGTATGACCGGCCGTCCTACGTGCTGGTCAACGACCTCGGTGACGTCGTGGTGAAGCACGGGGTCATCCTCCGACTCTACAGCCTCCATGGATCGGACTTCGGGAATCGCGAGTTCCCAACCACACGGGTAAGGAAGGTCGAACTGCCGCCGGCAGCAGAACCCTCGGCGTGAGTGTACGTGATGATCTCAGATGGCCATTGACCTTCATCAGAGGCTTGGATCTGTTGTTGGCATGGCGCTATTCCTGACGGTTCTGAGCCTCGGATCACTATTCAATTCCAAGGCCATGGATCCGGTGTCGGATCCTTCGGGCCCCGCCTATCGATCATCGTTTCGACAGGGTTCGGCACCTGCCACGGTGGGTCGACCACTGGCACTGCCAGAGCTCGCATCGATCAAACGGTCCCGGACACTGGATCGCACCTCAGTTCCGGCGTTCGACTCCAAGCCGCTCAAACGATCTGGGACTCGGGTCTCCGGTTCTTCGGAGGGTCCGATCGGGATGGTGGTCCTCCAGGCAGGAAAATTTCTGATGGGCAGCCCGGCGAATGAGTTTGGCAGATCAAGGGATGAGCGGCAGTGGACGGTGACACTAAGCTACCCGTTCCTCATCTCCGACCACGAGGTCACCTGCGGTGAATACGAAAAGGTCATGCGGACATCCCCCGGAGACGGGGGTGATCCGGGGCTTCCGGCGGTGAGTGTCTCGTGGGACGACGCGCAGGAATTCTGCCGGCAATTGACCACCCTCGAGCGGAAGGCGGGTCGACTGCCTGCGGGTGAAGTCTACCGGTTGCCCACCGAGGCGGAATGGGAGTATGCGGCGCGCGCAGGAACACTCGGGCCTCGTCATGGGGTCCTGGACGAGATCGCGTGGTGGGCAGGGAATTCCGGAGCCGAGGTCCAGTTGCCAAATGGCAAACTCCAGAATGCCTGGCAGCTCTTCGACATGATCGGAAATGTCTCCGAATGGTGTCTCGACCGTTATGGGGCCTATCCAGAAAACGCCGGCAAGGATCCGACCGGTTCAAAGTCAGGGTTGTCGCGTGTGGTACGCGGAGGATCTTGGAACGATGGGGAGTTCACTTGCCGGTCGGCCTCCCGGGACAAGGCTTTCCCAGAAAGCCAATTGCCGACGGTGGGTTTCCGAATTGTCCGTGGCCGGCCCGTGTCCCCGTGACTCCGGTGGCATTTCGGAGCCCCTAGAAGAGCTTCGCGAGGTCGTTCGCCTTCTGGATCGACTCGTTGCAGATCGAGTCGAGAACTTCCGGCGGAACCACATATCGTTCGTTGACCTGGTTGGCAAAGTGGCTGTGCCATTCCTCGCCATGGGAGGGGAGGAGCGAACTCACGAAATAGGCTGGGTCGGGGCGTCCGGCTGACTCGGGGTGGTTGTGATCCTTCAGGCAGTGTGTCACGTCATCAGGAAGCTCCCAGTTCATCGCCAGGAGGGCTCCGAGTTCCGCGTGATCCCAGCCCAGCGCCTCGGCCTCGAGCAGATGGAGGTCACGCTTCTCCTCCAGCGCCGTGTTGAAGAGCGACACATAGTCGTCCTTCTTGCTGGTCACGATGAGCGGGACCCCGAGGTCCTGGAGGAACCCTGCGGTGAAGGAAAGATTGGCCTTTGCGGGCTGGACGAGGTCGGCGATCTCACGGGCGAGGACCGCCCTCCGGGAGCTGGCCTTCCAGAAGTTGGAAAGCGCAAACTGGGGGTGTCCCTGCTGCGGCAGAGCTGCCTTGGCACCCACCATCATGACAATCCTTTCCAGATCGGCGTTGCCCATGAGCAGGATGGCGTGGTCGAGGCTCTGGATCCGGCTCCGCGGGGAGTAGGCGGTCGAGTTGACCGTGTTCATCACCTTTCCGACAAGCTCACCGTCGATCGCCATCACCTCCATGAGCTTCTGGGGGGTGGTGTCGGGATCGCGGAGGCGACGGAGCGTCTCGAACACGGCCTTCCGGAAGCGCGGGATCTCGATGTTGCCCACCATCTCCCGGATCCGGTCCTGGACTTCCTTGGGTGACCAACCCGCGAACGGGTTGATGATCACGGACGATTTCGGGGAAGTGGTTGGCCCGGCGGGCGGGGGCGATGAAACCTCGATCGAGGGCCGCGCGGTCAGGGGAGCCGACGCGCCCGGCGTCCGCCCGGACTCCGTCGGTTCTGGTGCGGGGGTCGGAGGACCTGTTGGGCGGCGTTCCGAGACGAGGACGCGAGGACGTTCCGACGGCTGGGTCGTCGTCAATGCCCGTCTCCTGCCGCCCTTCTTCCTCGGCGGAGCCTTGGCCAGGGTGGATGCGGGGCGCTTGCCGGGCAGGGGAGGGCGGGTTCCTCCGTGCCCGTGGGTCGCCTTCCACACCGTCATCGAATCCGTTGGCGTTGGGGAGGAGGCCCTCGTAGTGGCACGGCTCTTGGCCCGACGCATCGAGGGCGGAAGCAGCCAGCGGCGGACCGAAGGGTTCTCGAGGAGCCTCTCCAGTGCGGCTTCGGGCCACGGCCGATGTCGACGCGTTGTCCCGCTCATAGGGTTCCTATTCCCCGCGGCGGCCCAGCTGATTGCTGAAGATCGTCAGCAGCCCTCCCAGACCGACGTAGCCAACCAGCGTCAACAGGTTGACCATCACCTGCGCGGCAGTCGTCTTCGGAAGGACGTCGCCGAAACCGAGAGTCAGTGCCACGACAAAGCTGAAGTAGACGGTTTCGTACGGACTGCGTTGAAGATCCGAGGGGTAGAACAGGGCGGGTGTCACGACGCCGATCGCGGAGGTGCTGGATGCATGTCCATCCTTCGATACCAGATGTGCGGCCGCCGCGAGGTTTCCCCCGTCCGAATCGACGATCTTGAGAGGGGTTCCACCGGACCAGAGCTCCATCTGGTCGGATTCGGGATGGTAGGATCCTTGGATGGTCCCCTTGGTTGCCGAATACACCCGGTCCAGGACGCCGAACAGGGTGTCCTGTTCGGCATCGTACGGGACCGGAACCTCGTCGATCAGCAGGACTCCGGAGGAGACCACCGTTCCAAACCCCGCGGATTTCAGCGGAGCCTCCGGGTCGACGGGGGTATGGACATCGGGCAGCAGGCTGAAGGCAATACCGAAGCAGATGATGATGCCAATGTTGAGGATTCCCCACCTCAGGAGGCTCCGGCCGCAGTCCGAGGTCGCCCACCAAAGCCAGTAGATGACTCGGGCGAATTTCCCCTGGTTCTGGAACTCGTCGAGATAGTTCTCGTCGACGATGTGTCGACGGATCAGGTAGGCGCCAGTGAAGTCGATATCCCGGATGTCCGCCCCGATCCAGTTTGCGGACGCATAGTTCTTCAGTCCCCTGAGCTGGACGCCGCGGAGGTCGGCCTTGCCGAAGTCGGCCTGGGATACGTCGCAGTCCCGGATGTCCGCCCCGGCGAGATTGGCCTGGTTGAACTCGGCTCCGTTCAGTGCGGCCTCCAGCAGCCGCGTGTCCTGCATCGAGGCCATGTGGGCACGGACGCCCTTCATGGAGGCCTTGGTCAGCGTCGTTCCATCGAGGTTGGTCAGCACGAGGTTGGCCCGCTCGAGTTTGACCTCACCAAGGCCTGCCGTCTGGATGCTGGCCTCGCTGAGGTTGGCATCCCGGAACGAGGACGCCATGAACTCCCCGCCATCCAGGCAGGCCTGGAACAGCGTGGCGCCGTCGAACTTGGCGTGGGTGGCGATGACGCCCTTGAGATTGCAGCGACTGAGCTCGGCCTTCGTGAAATCACAGCCCGAGAGATCGAGTCCACTCAGGTCGCGTCCCAGGAAGTTCATTCCTGCCAGTTTCTGGAGTTCGACGGGGAGCGGATTTCCCGAGGCCTGCGCCTCGCGATATCGGGCGACAATCTCGTCCTCTCTGGTGCTCGGCGGCGGAGGAGGGGCGTCGGCGAGGTTTCCGGTGCCGCCGACGGCTTCCTGTACGGCCGCTGTTGGAGGTTCCGGAGTCATCTTCTGGAGAGGGTTGGGTTTCCAGTTCCCGGGTCAAGAACGCCTTCTCGCATCGTCGCGGGAGGTCGGTCCCCGATGCCCAACTAGAGTCGCTTCTTCCTCTTGAGTGCAGGTCGGAAGCCGAGGGCGTCATTGGGAACGGCATCCGGCATCCCCGCCGCCCGAGCGGCTGCCCTGCAGTCATCCACCGGAGATCTGAAGCCACCTCCACGGACCACCGGGGCGAAGCTCCAGATGGGTCCTATCGGGTCGGTCCAGTTGTTGCGGTTGGTCGAATAGGCGCTGAACCAGTCGACACACCATTCCGCGACATTACCGTGCGTGTCCCGAAGTCCCCAGGCATTGGCCGCCTTCTGGGCAACCGGGTGGGTGCTCCCGTCGCTGTTGCCGGAGTGCCATCCGACAACATCCGGGTTCCCTCCAAAGGGCCCTGAGGCCCCGGCGCGACAAGCCCGTTCCCACTGTGCCTCGGTGGGGAGGTCCCATTCCCAGTCCACGGGCAGGTCCCCGTTGGAAGCCTGGCGGCGCGTCAGTTCCTGACAGAATCGCCTGCAGTCGTCCCATGAAAGGGTCTCGGCCGGCCGTTGGGGCCCGGGATTCCGGCTGGGATTGGCAGGCATCAGCGCGCTCCACTGGTCCTGTGTCAGCTCGGTTTCACCGATGAAGAATCCCTCCGTGAGGGTCACTTCATGCTGGATCTCATCGTCCACGCGGCCGGGTTCGGATTCCGGGCTGCCCATGGAAAACGATCCGGGGGCGACCCACCTCATCGGAAGCGCCACTCCATTGGGAAGCTCGAACACCATCCTTGCCCCGGAGGTCCCGGACGCGATGACCTCCGACGCGGCACGCCCCGACGCCGACGGCTGTCGGCAGCCCACCGGGAGGACACAGATCAAGGCTGCCAAGAGGAGCAGTCCGCGAACGGCGTGGATTGGACGGGGTGGGGTGGAATTCAAGGGTCTTTGGGGTGAACAATCCGTTCGACGCGCAGGTGCAGTCTGGAGGATGGCTCGACGGCCGGCTTCAGGAAAAATGCTCCCAGTATGGATTCGTGGGATCCTTGGCCCCATAGCTGGCCTTGAAGCGTCGAGACAGGCTCGACGCGGCACTCGTCCTGCCGAGCTCCTTGCCGAGTGCCTCCCGGGCTTGGGTCAGAAGCCTCCCCAGCGCCTCCTCCTGCACCGCGAGCCGGGACAACGTCACATGAGCGGACGATCCGGGATCGACCTGGGTGGGAAGGGATTCCTCGAGGCCCTTGAAGAGTTGATCTTTCTCACTCTGGATTGCACCGACGCGGTCCCACTCCTTGGTGCCCAAGGCGATCTCTAGATCCCGATTCAGCTGCTCGATCCGCGCGGCCCAGTCGGGCCAGTGGACGGGAGCCGGCATCAGACCTGGATGCTGAATCCCGATGCTGCGGGTGCCATGCCGGCGGTCTCCCGCTCCACGACCACTCTCGCAGCGGAAAGCGGGTGGGGAGAGGACTTGGTCAGCATCTCTCGCCATGATTCCTGGAGGACCTGGAGATGTCGGCGTGCTTCCTCGAGAAGGGTCCGGTCCTTCCGGATGTTCCCGCGCAACAACTGGTTGCCGATGTAGACGTAGAGACCCCCGAGTCGGCATGCAAAATCACCGCCCGAATCGAGGTCCAACGCATCCCGAAGCTGGGCCACGATGGCCCCAGCCTTGGCGGTCTGGTTGTGGATCGTCTCGAATCGGACCCCGATGTCCTCCACATCAAAGGCCTCGATCGCGTTCTGGATCGAGGTCACGGCTCCATCCAGCAGCATCTGGACGATCCGGGGTTTCGAGACGGTCGACTCCGCCGCGGAACGGTAGGCCAAGAGGGGATTCCGGGGATGGGTCATGATCAGATGGGACTAAGAACCCTCTCAGAGGTCCGCCTTGCCGAACAGATTGGCCAGACGATCCACCCCTTCAAGCGGGGGATAGGCGGCCGAAGGGGTGACCCGTCGGACCATCTCCTTGACCCGGTCAAAATCCATCTCGGCCCTCAGCTTCGCGAGCTTGAGCGCATCGCCATCCAGACCTGGCGGTCGGCGCACGGTCACGACCTCTGTGGCCCCGCGGGACAGCGGTGCCTTACCCTTGTTCTCAAAGACCAGGGTGGCTGGCTGCTGATGTACAGGTTCAATCTTCATCTTTGTGTCCTAGTCGGGGATACGGACGGAACTCCGGAACATTAAGGTTTTTTTTCGGAATCTTTTTTCCCGCGGGATTCCGGATCGATGTCTGCGGCCCGACTCTTCAGGAACATCCTGGCCACGATCGCGGCGGCAAACCGCGTGAACCGGGCCGGGCTGTCCACGGAGGGGGACGGAGGAGGTTCTGTGTCGACACCCAGCTTCTGACGGAAGAATCGTCGAGCATCGTTGAGTGTCGGGCCGTCCCCTGCGTTCAGGGTGTCATCGAACTGCCAGAGGATCTCCCCATCCTGGATGCGGACGAGGGAGGCCTTGATGCCGATCAACAGGGGGGGATACGACTGGAAGGCGGTCACGGAGGAAAAGAGGACCACATCGGCGTCGGTCTGACGCTGGATCTCCTTCAACAACTGGGGTGGCAGCGCCTCGGTGACCCGCAGGATGTTGGGGCCTTCGAGCAGGCGGTGCGCATTGGCTGGATAGAGGACCACCTCAAACGGGGCGGCCGTCCTGAATTCCTCCACCAAACCCCGCTGGAGGAGGCGAGGCGCGGACGCGTCGGAGGACGCGGTTCCCTGCTCCGAAGGGGCGGTGGGGAGGATGGCCACCCGGTGGATTTCCCTCAGGACCTCCGCCGGGGCGCCCCCGCAGTTGTACTGGCTCCGGAAGGGCCCGTGATAGGAGGGGTCCGTGAGCTGCTTCTTGATCGAACTGCAACCGGCGACCAGGAATGTCAGTCCGACGAGGGCTACAAGACGGGTGCTCATCCGTTGGCTAGCTTTTGGGTGAGGAATTGAAGCTGCTGATTGGACCTTGCTTGGGCGGCCTCCATGGCCCGGAAGCTGGCCAGCAGCCGCTCCCGGTTGGATTGCACCCGGCGTTCCATCGCCTCCAGCTGGTCGTCAAGCCGCTTGGACTGCTCGGTGAGGGCCTTCTGGCGTGTGGGAATCGTTCCATTGATCTCATCCACCATCGGGCCAGCGAAATCCACAACCTTGGAGGCCAGACCTGTCGACGCGGTCGAGAGGTAGGCCTTCACGTCGCTCAGATTCGAGGCCAGGGCCTCCTTCAGTTTCGCGGCGCTCGCGACCGTGATCTCGTTCGAGTAGCCTGAGGTCGCAAAGCCCAGATCCTCGAGGCTGCGGATCACGCTGCTCGGGCCCGAGGTCACCGGCATCATCAAGGAGCGTAGTGTCGAACCCAGCTGGAACACGGTCTGGTCATAGGCAAGGACTCCGGAGGTGACCCTGCCGGCCGCATCCCGGTTGCTGACGGTGAGCGATGAGATCAGCGTCTGCACGGAGCTCGCGGCGGTCATGAAGTCCGTGATCGCCTTGGACATCGTGGCGGTGTCGACATCGGTGGCGACTGTCGCAATGCCAGTCTGTTTCGCCGTGAAAGTGACCCCGGTCAGTCCGGAATCGGTCTCGGTGATGGTGTTGGATCGGCTCCGCTGCGTGGCCCCCCCGTTGATGGAGAATTCCAGATCCGTTCCCTCGGTCAGGGTTCCCGAGAGGATGCCGAGGGCCGACATCAGGTTTCCGGTGGAGTCCGCCACGGTGATTCCCCGATTGCCGGGCTCCTTGTTCCTGAGGACGACCTGATTGGCCGATTGGTCGTAGGTCGCGATCACCCCCGAATCCGAGGCGTTGATGTTGGCGAGAAGCGAGGCAAGCGTGTCGGAGGTGGAATAGGACACCTCCGTGCCATTGATGGTGAAGGCACCGGACGCCGGAGAAACCGCGTTCGAGAGCGGTTGGGCTGCGAGGGACGCCGCCAGCCTCAGCGAGCCGATGCCCGAGGTGCTCTCGGCGGCGGAACCCGGGATTGCCGGCGTGAACAGTTTGAGACAGCCCAGAAGGTTGGAGGTGTCATTCGGCGCCCCGAGGATGACGCTTGAACCCGCAGGTGGCGTGAAGGTGACCGTGTCGGTCGTTGCTGAGTAGGTCGCTTCGATTCCCGTGGCTGCATGGATGGCGCTGAACAGATCGGCCATCGTGCTTCCACTGGAAACGGTGATGGCTGCCGTCGTCATCGCCCCGCTCGTCATGTCCTTGACCGACAGGCTGACCGTTCCATCGGTCAGAGTGGGTCCCCAGTTGATGGACCCGAGGGTGGGCGTCCCGCCGCTGTTCCGGGTGATGTCGGTTCCGTGGACCTGGCTGAAGATCCCGGTGTTGTTGGACCGCCAGGCCGCAGCCGTCGCCACGGTCGTGACCGCCAGCTGGAAGCCACCGGTGACCGCATCGCCGGCGGCGGTTGCGGTGACGATCTTCTCGTCGCTCGAGGAGGCGGTCCGACTCGCATACATCGAGGGCTCCCGCAGGGCTTCGGCCTTCTTCTTGAGGTCGCTGAGCCGGGTCGCAAGCTGGCCCAGGGCATCCCGTCGCTTTGCGATGTCCGCCTGTTCGCTTCGGACCTTCACCTGGGGCTGCCGCTCCACAGCGGTCAGCTGGTCCACCACCGACTTCCAGTCGAATCCAGAGGCCAGTCCCGAGACCGAAAGATCGATGCCTGCCATGGTGCTCGTATCCGGAGAGGTTCAGTAGACGCAGTCGAGCGAGATCCGCTCGCCGCAGGGGCACTCGACCGTGACCTTTTGGACGAGATCACCCACCCGGGTGACCACGATCGACGGCGCGCGTTCCGAGGTGGCAGGCGTCCGCGCCCGCGCGGGCAGCGAGAAATCGCGAAGGGGAAGGGGGCAGGATTCGACCCGACCCGTGTGTCCACCCACGAGGTTGTGCCGCAGCTGTTCCAGCAGGTGCCCTTCCAGCCCCATCCGGAGGCCGTCGGCGAGATCGGCCAGAGCCTTTTCCGGGGCGACGACGGGGGGTGGCGCCCCGCTGTCGGGAATGGACGCCGGTTCGAATGCCGGGGCCTCCGGTTCGAGGTCCCGGGCGCCATCCGTGAATGGAACGAAGGGGCTGCTCACTGGGATATGGGGGCCTTTCCTGCACCGGCCCGGACCAGGATGGAGGTCCGACGGTTCCCCGGGTCGTTCCTGGATCGGCCGGGCAGTGGAGATTCCGCACCGAGTCCGGAAACCTTCTTCACCTGGCTGGGTTTGACCCCGTTGCTCTGCAGCAGGATGCGGGTGGTGTTGGCCCGACCGCTCGAGAGTTCCCACGGATCCTCGCTCCCGGCGTTGCCATCGCCCGCGGTATGTCCGTTGAGCTCCAGTTCGACATTCGGATATCGGGCGAGCTCCCACGCAACCGTCTCGAAGACCAGCTGCCCGAAGTCCGTGAGATCCTTGGAGCCGGACTGGAACAGGGACTTGCCCGGTGTGTCGAAGAAGGTGATCAGAAGGCCCTCGTTGGTGCGGTCCACCTTGACCGACTTGGTGTCCTTCCAATCCGGGTTCTCCATGAGGGCCCGCTCGAGCCTCTGATCCAGTTGTCGCATGAATTCCAGCGGCACACTCGAGGGGTTCTGGAACAGGTCCGATCGGTTCGGGTCCTGATCCGCGTCCTTGGTCTTGTTCGGGAGCACTCCGACGGACTGCTTCACCGCCGACATCATCCGGTTCCGGAAGTAGCTGGCCAATTCCCCCTTGGTCTTCTCGTCCTGGGCGACAATCCACATGACCATGAAGAAGGCCATCATGCCGGTCACAAAATCGGCATAGGCCACCTTCCAAGCTCCTCCTCCTCCTGCTCCCATATGGATTCGTGTTTGTTTGGGACGACCTACTTCATCGTCTTGAGCATGGTCTCGAGCTCGGCTGAGGCCGGTCGGACATCATCGGCCAGGACGCGTCGGCCGATCTCGCAGGCGACCAGCGGGGCGGCTCCGTTGGCGAAGCTCACCGTGGCCTCCTTGATGCAGTTGAAATAGACGGCTTCGGCACGACCGATGAAGTCGATGTTGGTCGCCAGCGGGGCGATGACACCGTACGACAGGAAGATCCCGTAGAATGTTCCGCAGAGCGCGGATCCGATGCTGGCGCCGACGACCGTGGTGCCCTGGTCGATCTTGCCCATCGTCAGCACGATGCCGAGAACCGCCGCGACGATGCCGAACGCGGGCATGGAGTCGGCGACCTTGGTGAGCACCTCGACCGGCTCATGGTGTTCGGCATGGGCGGTGTTGATGGACTGCCGCATCAGGGACTCGAGCTGATCCGGCTTGATGCGTCCGTCGACCACCGGCTTTAGGCCATCGCACAGGAACTCGAGAGCATGGTGGTTCCCGTGGAATTTCGGGTATTTCTTGAAGAGGCTGCTCCCGTTGGGATTCATCACGTGTTCCTCGAGGGCGATCATTCCGCCGCGGCGTCCGAGGACGAACAGTTCGTAGAGGCACTTGAGGAGCTCCTCGAAGTCCGCCTTCTTGTAGGGGGCACCCTTCAGGGTCATCAGCAGGCCATGAACAATCGCCTTGAGGATCTTGACCGGGGCCATGATCACGAGACATCCGGCACCCATGCCGAAGATCGGGATGATCTCACCGATGTGGATGAGGCCGACCGGGTTGCCTCCGTTCATGCTGAAACCGGCGAGCGTCAGGCCGATGATGATGATGAAGCCGATGATGACGATCATAGACGGGGATCAGATTGAGTTTCGGATGCGTTTGAAGTGGGCGCGCAGGACGGAGACGGCCTGCACGTGGATCTGGCACGCACGAGCCTCCGTGAATCCCAGCAGTTCGCCAATGTCCTTCAGTCGCAGTCCCTCGAAATAGAACATGTGGAGCACCTTCCTCTGGGTGTCGGGAAGCTGCAGAATCTTCTTCCGAAGCTCCTCCTGGAGTTCTCGGTCGAGGAGCTGTTCGACCGGTCCCGGCTGGTTGAGGTCGGCCAGCTCCCGGGAGGGCAGCTCGTCGCTGGCGAGGAAGGCGGGTTCTGAGAGGCTCTCGAACACCACGCCCCGGAGCCGGTCGAGGAGACGCCCATAGTCCTCCGGAGACAACCCCATGCGAGCGGCGATCTCCGGCTCCTCAGGCGGCCGGCCCAGCTCCTGGGACAGCTGGTCGATCGCCTCCTCCAGCTCGTGTCGGCGGGCAAGGTCACCGCGGCTCAGGGGACTGATCCTCCGCAGCTCGTCGAAGACCGCGGTCTTGATCCGGATCCGGGCGAAGTGCGGGAAGGAGGCACCGCGGAGCGGATCATAGGTCCTCCAGGCCTGGACCAAGGCGAACAGACCGATGTTGATCCAGTCATCGAGGTCCGTGCCGGCGGGAAGCGCCGGGCAGTAGCGCTGGACGGTCCGGATGACCAGCGGGGTGTAGCGTTGGAGGAGATCGTCCTCGGTGTCGGCGGCCTCCACCGAGTCCCGATAGCAATGCGCGGCGCGGACCCGGTGGGTCAGTGATGCCTCTGGTGCGACGATGGTTGGGGAGGTGGTCATCCTGCCTTAGCCGGGGATTGAGCGGGTTGCGACGCCATGGCGGCAGGGTCGGATGCCGTCGCGCGCTCCGCTTCCTTCCTGCGTTCCTCCTCCTCCCGCTTCTTCTGGGTGGCCCGTGCGGCCACGATCATCTGTCGGATCCAGTAGCGTCCAAGGACCGCGGTTGCCCCGCCGGTCAATGCTGCATGGTAGAGCGCACGGTCCAATGGGGTCTCCCGTGCCCAGGCCATGGCCAGAAGGACGACGGCGAGCGAGATGCCGACGGCGGCACTGACGAATGAGGCCATGGTTCACCGGATTTCTTGGGTCTTTTGGCCGTCCGCCTGGAGGGTTTCCAGGATCGTCTCGGGATCCACGAACGGCCGGCGGACATCCAGCGTTCCTTCCCATTCAATGGCGGCGGCCGACAGGAGGCGGGCCTTCATCGCCGGGGACAGCGCCAGCTCGTCCTGGAGGGCCCGGGTCCGCCACTGGCGGATCTCCCGTTCCAGCCACTGGAGCGAGGCGATCGCCGTGCGCAGCTCCCACGGCAGCGTGGCCGCGGTCAGCACGCTGGGCTTTCCGGATGCCGGAGCGATCGCCCACGGCTGCATCTGCGGATGGGCGCCAAGGAATGAACCGAGGGTCGCAAGCTGCTCGTCGACCCCTCCGTTGAGGCGGGTCGGGAATCCCTCCGGAACCGTCTCCTCCCGGGCCGCAAGGCGCGAGAGGAACTGCCGCTGGCAGACCTGGATCCGGGCCCTGGGCCACCGGGTGGTGACCGCCTCGAAGAGCTCTGGAACCATCTTCGCGGTCAAGCCCCCTGCCTCCGGTGAGATGCCCCGCGCATCGAGAGCCTTGAGGATGTCCTCCCAATGGGGTTCACCCGGCGGACCAAAGACGAGGTCCGCCACCATCCGGTATCCATGGGAATCGATGCCGACCACCAGGGTCGCGGGCCAACACTCGGCTCCCGCGGGTTGGAATACCCGCTCTCGCCAGGTGTGGATGAAGAGCCAGAACGGCCTCGGGAGACGGCGACGCCTCCAGGCCCGGATCTGGGCATCGAGCCCGATCCCCGCCCGCTCGACCTGCGGCTCGTCGAAGCGGAGTCCGCAGCGGCCCTCCAGCCACTCGACGGCGGCATCGGGTGCCGCCTTTCGGAGGAAGGCGTGTGCGATGGCCACCTGTCGGGCCCGGTCGAGCCAGGTTCCCTGATCCAAGGGCGGCGGACGGAACGGGGTGAAGACCAGAACGTCGCCCGCGGGATCCTCGGGCACCGTACCTCGACGGGAGGATCCATGGGAATCCCCGGCACCGCCGAGGAGTTCCCGGAGCGCCTCGGCGAGGCGTTGGTAACCCTCGCGGGCCAGCAGATGGACGACATCCGACGCGACGGACGATGGAAGTGGGAGTTCGGGCGCTGCGTTCACGGTGTGGAGGCGTTCTTGCCAAGGGCGGCGACGGAGACGAGGGAGTTGCCAGCGTGGGGTGAGACCATGGGTCCGGATTCACCGTCCCGGGCTTCCGGGCCTGCCTCAGGCGCCAGGGAAGGGGTGATGCCATGGGCGCGGAGATAGTCCCGGAGGTGGCGCGAGGTCAGCACCAGGGCCCCGGGAAGGGTTCCGTCGCCGGGATCGGGATCGATCACGATTCCCAGAACCTCTCCCCGATCATCCATCACGGCGGCTCCCCGGAAGGTCTCGGGCAGACGGTTTCCGAGGCAGAACTGTCGCGGGTCGGCCCGCATGCCGGTCGGACGGGCGATGCGGGTCCGCAGGGAGACCTGTTTCAGGCGGTCGTGCGGGCTCTTCCCGGTCTCCAGGTGTGCACAGAACACCCAGGCGCCTGCCATGATGTGGCTGCGATGGGTCTGGAGCGGCAGCGGGTGGAACAGCTTTCCTCCTCCATCCACCTTCACCACGGAAAGCCCCAGAGTGGGGTCGGTGGTCACCTTGTCGGCCGATAGGCGTCCACCGACCAGCGAGACGAGGAAAGTGCCGATCTCACCATTCGAGGCGGGGGTGCAGGTCACGACATGCCCGGAATCCGAGACGACGAATCCCGCACCCGAGGCGAGGGGTATCATTGATGGGGGGCGTGCGTTGGCACGGATCTGGGCGATGCCGGCATCCCTGTAGGTGGAGGCGACGGGGTGGAAGTCGGTGACCAGACGGCGGCCGCGCTCCCGGTCCGCCTCCGGGAGAATCCGCTCGAGCTGTCTCCGGGCCACCGTGGCCACCTCGAGTCCACTCGCGCTGGCCAGCGACCACCAGCGGTAGGCCTCGGCGAGGTCCATGGAGACCACCCGGCCCCGATAGTAGTATTCCCCCAGCAGATATTGGGCCTCGCGGTGTCCACGCTCGGAGGCCTTCCGGAGGAAAGACTCGGCAAGAACGGAGTTCTGGACCCCGGGACCGTGGTCGAAGAGCACGGCCAGCTGGAACTGCGCCGGGACGAAGTCCTCCGCGGCGGCCCGTTGGTACCACTGGACCGCCCTCGGCAGGTCCTGGGGAACACCCTTGCCACCGTAGTGGACCAGGTTGGCCAGGCTGTACATCGAGGGGATGTAGCCATGCTCGGAGGCCAGGTTGAACCAGGCCAGGGCCTCCACGGTTCGGCCCTGCTCCATCAGGAGCTGCCCCAGCAGATGCTGGGCGGCAAGCAACCCATCCTCGGCGGCTCGTTGCAGGTATCTCTGGGATGCCGACCAGTCGAGCGGGAGTCCATTCGTCCCCGTGAAGTACTTCCTCCCAAGATTGTAGGCGGCTACCGGGTTTCCGAGGTCTGCCGCCCTCTGATAGAACTCGGCGGCCCGAGCCGGATCGAGGGGAACCCCCATCCCGAGATCATGCGCATAGCCCAGGTTCACCAGCGCGGGAGCGCAATCGCCATCCGATGCCTTTCGATAGGCCTCGATCGCGGCCGTCAGATTCGTGGGGTGGCCCTTCGTCAGGTGATCCAGATGATTGGAGAGGGCGAGGTTGTACCAGAAGGATGGCTCGAGCTGGGCGAGCGACTCCTCGACCGCGCGGCCCGCCGGCATCGGTGTCACGACGGACCTCGACTCCCCGGAATCACCGTGCCCGGCGTCTCCATCGGACGTCCGGGCAGCCGAAGCCGCGGGGATCGACGCGGGTGGATTCGTGGCGGTCCTGAACCTCGGACCAGCAGATGGAGACGGAGTCGCTGGCCCATCCGGCTGGGGCTCGACCTGGCGCGGAGCGGGGTTGCGCGGCGGCCTGGATGGATTCGCTGCCTCCTCGGTGGCGGAGGTTTCCTGCGGCACCGGGGATCCGTCCGCACAGGCGATCATGCACCCGATCCACAGGGTGCTGAGAGCGTGAACGAAAGGACGCATCAACAGGGTCCGCAGCAAGTCACAGACCAACCCGGGAACATCCACCGGGGTTGGATCGCTGGCATGCACCGTGCTGCGGGGGGCGCATGACCGAGGCCTTGTTTGGAGGCGTCAACTATCAGGCGGCGAAGAAGGGCTTGGATGCCTGCGTCGAGCGCCAGCGTGCCTTGGCGGCCAACATCGCCAACCTCGAAACGCCGGGTTATCGGCGTCTGGAGGTCCCGCGCGCCTTCCAGCAGAGTCTTCAGGATGCGGTGCGCCGACAGGACGGCGATTCGATCGCCGCGCTGCGGCCTCGGGCGTCGGTCGATACGACGGCGACGCCGAAGTCACCGGACGGGAACACGGTGAATCTCACCGACGAGCTGATGGCGGTCCAGGAGAACGGACTCGAGCATGGTCTGCACGTGCAACTGATCAACGGCAGGATGTCACGCCTCCGGGCGGCGATCAGCGGGAGGATGTCGTGAATCTCATCCCGGGAGCCTTGTCGGCCAGCCACGGGCTCCAGGCGGAACAGCTCCGCATGGAGGTCATCAGCCAGAACGTGGCCAACGCCCGCACCACGCGCACGACCGCGGGGGGACCGTACCAGCGTCAGGCCGTCCGTTTCAGCGAGGCTCTCGGAGAGGCTCTCTCTCCGTCGTCAATCGGGCCCGCCGGAACCTCCGGGTCCGTTTCCGGGGCCCTGAATCGTGCGGAAATCGTCACCGACAACCGCCCCCCTGTCCGCGTCCACCAACCGGGCCATCCGGATGCAGATTCCGAGGGATATGTCTCGTACCCGGCGATCAACGTGCATGAGGAGATGGCCGACCTGATCTCCGCCAGCAGGACCTACGAGGCGAATCTCGCCGTGATCCGCAACGGACGTGCCCTCGCGCAGCAGGCCCTCTCGATTGGCCGTCGTGGCTGAACCTGAACCGTTGCCGTCGATCGAAGCTCTCCCATGACACCCATCACCCCGGGATTCTCCAACAACCTCGCCGCCACCTGGGCCCGGCCCGTGATGCCGCGCGTCGGCGGATCGCAGGGAAGTCCCCCCGACGGCGGATTGTCCGGCGTGGGCGCACCGAAGGCCGATGCGCGGTTCGGGGATGTCCTCACCGACATGATCCGTCGGACCGACGAGTCCCAGAAGGTCTCGAGCCAGACCACCGGCGCCCTGCTGTCCGGACAGAACGTTCCAGTCCACCAGGTCATGGTCGCTTCCGAGGAGGCCTCCGTCTCGTTCCAGCTGATGTTGGAGGTCCGGAACCGGCTTCTCGACGGCTACCAGGAGCTCATGAGGATGCAGGTCTGACGCCGCTCCGGAGTCCCTCTGCCGAACCCGCCTAGATTTCAAAGAACATGGATGTCCTTCAAAACCTTCTCCGACAGCTTCGGGAGATCTGGTCCAAGCTCAGCGTCTCACAGCAGGTGCTTTTCGGCTTGGCGGCCCTCGGGATCCTGGGCGGGGGTGCGGCGATGACCTGGATGGGTTCGGGCACCGAATGGCGTCTCCTCTATGGACGGCTCGACGCCGCGGAGGCGGGCCGCATCATCACGGTGCTGGAGGGACAGAAGATTCCCCATCGGATCGCTTCGGGGGGGTCGGCAATCCAGGTGCCTGCCGAGCAGGTGCACGCGCTGCGCGCACAGCTGGCGGCCAAAGGGATGCCCAAGGCCGATGGCACCGGGTTCGAAATCTTCGACAAGCCCGCCTTCGGAATGTCGGACTTCGTCCAGAGGGCCAACTACGTCCGGGCCATCCAGGGAGAGCTGGCCCGGACGATCCAGCAGATCGAAGGCGTGGAGTCCTCGAGGGTGATGATCGTCCTGCCCGAGAATCGGCTGGTGATCGATGCGCAGCGCAAGGCCACCGCGTCGGTCTTCCTCAACGTCCGCGTTCCCGGACTCCTGACACAGGAGGCCGTCAGTGCCATCCGCTTTCTGGTGTCGAACGCGGTCGAGGGACTCCAGGTCCGGGATGTCACCGTGGTGGACAACTACGGGGCGGTGTTGTCGGAACCCGCCGAGGAATCCGGCTCCGCCTCGCTCGTGGGCGGACAGCTCCAGCAGCGGAAGAACATCGAGCGCTATCTCACGGAGAAACTGCGTTCCATGTTCGAGACGATCCTCGGCCCCGGGCAGGCGGTGGTCAGGGTCTCGGCTGACCTTTCATTCGACGCCATCACGCGAACCTCGGACTACTACGATCCGCAGGGGTCTGTGCCCAAGAACCAGACCCGGCGTCAGGAGACCACCGATTCCACGTCCGCCACGCCGGGTGGTGTTGCGGGGATCGCCGTCAACACCACGACCAACGTCAATGCGGCGCCCACCCAGGGCACGCGGCTGCAGAAGGTCGACCAGACCGACGATTTCTACGTCAGCCGCAGCCAGACCAACGTGATCGTGGGGGTCGGTGGACTCAAACGCGTCAGCGCTGCGGTGTTCGTCAACCAGCGATTCGAAGGGCAGGCCGACGACCGGAAACTGGTCACCCGGAGTGCCGCCGATCTCGACAAGCTGAAACGCGCCGCCGAACGGGCGCTGGGACTGACCGACAAGGATCCTCTGGGGGAGGTGGTGGTCGAGGAGCTGCCCTTCAATGAGGAGGCCCAGCAGAAGGAGACCGCACGGGTGGATCGGGACGCACTCTGGACCCGCGGGATCGAGCTCTCACGGATCCTCGGAGCCGTGGGTGTCAGCGGGCTGATCCTTCTCCTCCTGTGGCGGATGCTCCGCAGGGGTTCCGAGGAGCTCCTGGCGGCCGGGGTCCCTGTGGGG
This sequence comes from uncultured Verrucomicrobiota bacterium, assembly GCA_964654875.1. Lineage (GTDB taxonomy): Bacteria > Verrucomicrobiota > Verrucomicrobiia > Limisphaerales > UBA9464 > UBA9464. The sequence continues at coordinate 24,184 of CAZZKQ010000003.1, forward strand.
CAGCTGATCGGGTCGCCCCAGATGGCGATGGCGGGTGGGTTGGGAGCGACCGTCGCAATGGCCGCCGGAGGTGGCGGAGCCGGGGGTGGCGCTGGCGCGGGTGGGGCGGCGGAAGGGTCGGGGGACGAGGATGCCGAGGACGACCAGGAAGCCCAGGAGAAGAAGAAGAAGATGAAGATGGACTTCGGCCTCAGCAAACAACGGCCCGAACGGGTCACCCTCGAGGTGCTGAAGGATCTCATCCGGGACAACCCACAGAAGATGGTCCAGGCCGCGCGGGCCTGGCTGGTGAGCGAACCCGAGAAGGAATGATCCGGCCCCTCGCCCTGAATCGAAGCCCAATCCCAACCGCACGCTCATGAAGCTCTCCCCCTCCCAGAAGATCGCCGCACTGCTTGTGCTGCTGGGCGAGGAGAGCGCGAGCATCCTGATCAAGAGCCTCGATGACAACGAACGCGAACTCGTGTCCTCAGAGCTCGTCAACCTTCCGCTCCTCACCGTCGAGCAGCAGACCCAGGTCCTGAAGGAGTTCACCGAGATGGCCATGCAGGCCAACTCGAGCGTCGGCGGTTCGGTCGAGTATACACGGGTCGTCCTGGAGAAATCCGTGGGACTCTTCAAGGCGGCGGAGATCGTGGGACGCGTGGGTACCCGACGGACGTCCGTGGCCGCGATGCAGCAGATCATCGATCTGGATGCGACCTCGATCTGCAATCTCCTCAAGGATGAGCAGCCCCAGACAGTGGCTCTCGTCGTGAGCTATCTGACGGCGCAGAAGGGGTCCGAGGTGCTCAAGAACCTTCCCGAATCCCTCCAGGAACAGGTCATCGAGCGACTGGCGACCCTGGCGTCCACGCCCATCGAGGTTGTCGAGACCGTCGGCGAGGTCCTCTCCAAGAAGGTGGGACGCAAGGTCACCAAGGCGTTGAACCAGACCGGCGGCATCAAATCGGCGGCGGCAACCCTGAACGCCATGGACAAGACCCTGCGTCAGGGGATTCTGAACAAGCTCGACGAACGGGTCCCCGATCTCGTCCGGTCCATCCGGATGAAGATGTTCACCTTCGACGACCTTGCGACACTCGACGTCAAGTCGCTGCAGAAGATCCTGCGCGAGGTTGATGCCGCCCGGCTGGCCATCGCCCTCAGCGCCGCGAACGAGAATCTGAGACAGGCCCTGCTGGGCGCCCTCTCCAAGCGCGCCGCCGAGACGGTCGCGGATGAGATTTCCAACCTCGGGAAGGTCAGCCTCCGTGAGATCGAGCAGGCGCAAGAAGGCATCGTCGATGTCGTCCGACGCCTTGAGAGTGAAGGTGAGATCTCTCTGGACGCCTCCTGAAGACAGCATCCCATGAACATGACAGCACCCATCCTCAAGGAACACCCCCTGTTGCGGGACATCCGCCTCTCCGTGTTCGGAACCCACCGCGAGGAACGCCAGGCACCTCCGGTGGATTTCGAGGAGCAGAAGCGTCGGATCGAGCACGAAGCCTACAAACGGGGTCTCGCCGCGGCGACCACCGCCTGTGAGGAGCGGGTGGCCCGCGTGCGCGAGGAGCTCGAGCGGCGGCATCGCGACGAGGTCGGTCTTCTGCTCGAGCGGATGGCCCAGACCGTCTCGGTCCGACTCCACGATCATCTTGGACAACTCGAGAAGGGGTTGCTGCAGCTCACCGTCGAGGCCGTCTCCAAGATCGTCGGGGGACTCCCGGTGACGGTGGACTCCATCGAGGCCAGCCTTCGGGAGACGCTGGGGTCGGCGCTGTCGGCTCCCGTCGTCCGTGTCCTCCTGAATCCGGAGGATCTCCGTCTCCTGGAGTCGGCATCCGGGAGTGCGTCGCGCTCCCTGTGTCAGGAAAGAGGGATCCGCCTCGAGGCAGATCCCTCGGTGGACCGGGGTGGATGCCTGGTTGAGACCGAGTCCGGCATGGTCGATGGACTCCGGTCCTCCAGGCTCGAGAGCTTCCGGAAGGCGCTGGAAGTCGCCTGATGTTCGATCTTGTCCCAGAGGCACCCGAACCCCTGCGGTTCGTCCGGGCTGCCCAGGCCCGGCTTCGCGAGGCCCGGTTGACCACCCAGGTGGGATCCGTCACCCGGGTGGCCGGCGCAATCATCGAATCGGTCGGCCCCCGCGCCTCCCTCGGCGACCTCTGCGTCATCCGCGGATCCGGAGGTCGGGAGATCCCAGTCGAGGTCGTGGGCTTCAATGACCAGCGGCTCGTGCTGATGCCCCTCGATGGCGTCGAGGGCCTCGCCCCGGGTGATGAGGTGAGGCTGTCGGTCCAGCGTCGACGCGTCCCCATTGCCAACCGCCTGCAGGGACGGGTGATCGACGGTCTCGGGAAACCCCTCGATGAAGCCGGTCCCATCGAAATGCGATCCGTTGAGGGCACGGAAAGCGGGATCCCGAACCCGCTCCGCAGGGCCCGCATCCAGCATCGACTGACCACCGGCGTCCGGGCCATCGATGCCTTCGTGCCCCTTGGACAGGGACAGCGGGTGGGCATCTTTGCCGGCAGCGGCGTGGGCAAGTCCACCCTCCTCGGCATGATCGCCCGGAAGTCCAGTGCCGACGTCAATGTCGTGGCTCTCATCGGCGAACGTGGCCGCGAGGTGCGGGAGTTCCTCGAGGGGGATCTCGATCAGGAAGGCCGGGCCAAGTCGATTGTCGTGGTGGCCACCGCCGATCAGCCGGCGCTCGTCCGCATCAAGGCCGCCCACCTGGCATTGGCCCTCGCGGAACAGCTCCGCGACGAAGGCCGACGGGTGTTGATGATGATGGATTCGGTGACCCGGTTCGCGATGGCTCAACGCGAGGTGGGACTCGCTGTCGGGGAACCGCCGACGGCCCGGGGCTACACGCCGTCCGTCTTCGCCACGCTCCCGCGCCTGCTCGAGCGGGCCGGAAACTCAGACCAGGGTTCGATCACCGGGATCTTCACCGTGCTGGTCGAAGGGGACGACATGAACGAGCCGATCGCCGATGCCACCCGAGCGATCCTGGATGGTCACATCGTGCTCTCCCGGGAGCTGGCGGACCGGAACCACTGGCCGGCCATCGAGGTGCTGGGAAGCATCAGCCGACTCAACCGGGGAATCCTCGACGAGGAGCAGATCACCCTCCAGTCCGAGGCACGGGATCTCCTCGCAGTCCATCGTCAGAATGAGGATCTCATCAACATCGGCGCCTACGTCGCCGGAATGAATCCCCGGCTCGACCGGGCTGTCCAGGCGCTGCCCCGCCTTGAATCGTTCCTCAAGCAAGGGCACCGGGATTCCCCGGATCCGGCCGTGCTCTGGAATCAACTGGGAGAGGCCATCCGTCCCGCTCCGGCGGCGACGCCGGGGACCGCATCCAGGGCAGGACGTCACCCATCCCTTGGCTCGCTTCGTGCTGCGCCGACCCCGCGATGAGGCGGTTTCGATTCAGTCTCGACAGGGTTCTGGAGATCCGGTCCTCGCAGGAACGGGTCGCCGCGGCCGCGTTGGCGGCGGCGAATGCCAGACTGGCCGCCTCCGGGGATCTCGTGGACGGCCTCATGGACGATCTGCGGGCGGTCCGACAATCCCTCTCCGAGGGAAGCCTCGCCCCCGGGATGGCGATGCCGCTGGAGGCGGGCTTGCGCGCGGGCATCACCAAGGCAGTACACGAACGCGATCAGAGACGCGAGGAGGTCTCTCGGTGCCGGGCTTCATGGCAGGAGGCGCGACGCCAGAAGGAACTCCTCGAGAAGCTCCGTCAGAGTCGGCTCGATGACTTCGTTGCCGCCGAGCAGCGCCAAGGTCAAGCCAGTCTCGATGAATGGGCGGTCCACCGTCATGTCCGCTCATGAAGCAGCTCCTCGTCCCCATGCTGATCGTGGTGCTCGGACTCGGCTCGAGCGTCACCGCCTATTTTCTCGGGAGAAAATCGGCCCTCACCGCCCTGCAATCCGGTCTGCGCCAGATCGCGATCGCCTCCCAGAAGAGCGCGGCGAAGCATGACCCCGAAGATGAGATTCTTGAGGATCCTCCCGAGGTGATCCCCGTCGAGGCCGAGCAGCAGGCCGAGGTCAGCCTCGAGGCCCTCGAGGCCATGCGGGAGACCTCCGAACCCGGTTCGCTCCGGTTCGACAATCCCGATGTCGTCAATCTGCTGGTCCAGTTCCGGCGACGCATGGACTACATCGAGGACCGCGAACGGCGTCTCCGGGAGCTGGAGGAACGGCTGAAGCTCGAGATGCAGAACCTGAACGTCGCCACCCAGTGGATCGCCAGGACCCGGATCTCACAGGACCAGCTCCTCACGAGCCGCCTGAAGTACATCGAGGAGGAGGAGCAGGGCCGGCTTCAGGAGCATGCCCGGAGGTTGACGGCCCTCGCGCCGCCCCAGGCCATTTCCATCCTCACCAATTTCACACCCGTTGAAATTGCCAAGACGTTGCTGATGGTGGGAACAACCAATTCTGCCAGCCTCCTTGCAGCGCTCGCCTCGTCGGGGCCGGAAGGTCCAAGGAATGCCGCAGAGATCTCCAAGATCATGCTTCGCCTCACCACCCGGCCGGCGGAGTCGGCAACAAACGCTCCGGCAACCCCGCCCAAGTGAGTGCCTCCGGCGTCAGCCTGGATCCGATGGGCGGCCTCGTGCCGGGAGCGGTTCCGCCGATCGAATCGACGATGCCGGTCGGTGGATCCGAACCTGAATTCGGTTCCCTCCTCGCCAGCGAATGCGAGGCTCAAGGCACCCATCGAAGCACTCTTGCGGCGTTGATGCCGTGCGAACCCAAGCATCCGGCTCCAGCCCCCCGGATCAACCGAGCCATTGGCGCGGTCTCCGTCCCGGACATCCTGCCACGGCGGCCGATCGGAGAGGGACTCCCCCTGGGAGACCTCGGTGAGGAATCGGTCTCCCAGTCGATCCAGCCTCCCGGGCACGAGATGGCTGCCCAGGAAGCCGAGCCCGAAACCGAGACCTCGGAATCCGTCGAATCGCCCAGAGTTCATCCTGATGTCACCCCTCTGGTGATTCCGATCGCACTGGCCTCCCCTCCACAGGAATTCGTCGATCCAGCCCCGGAGCCGGCTCGGAATGGGTTTTCCAGTGGCCCTGTGCTGCTCGCCGATCTCAACGATGTGCCCTCTGAGTCCCCCAGAATCACAGCCCAACCGGTTCCTGGCGAGGAGGGGCAGAATTCGGACCGCGAGGCGCTCCCGGTCCAGAGCGACGTCTTGAGCTCGGCTCCCCTCGATTCCCGTCGGGGTGTCGATGGGACCCACGCTTGGAAACCTGCCGTCCGAGTCTCGTTGCCTCCCTCAGAGGGCGTTCAAACCTCGTCGGATCCTATCGGAATCCAGCTGGATGAACGGCGAACGCAAGGATCCCACGCCCCACACCCTTGGCATCCCATCGCCGAGGGAATGGCGACTTCAAACCGTGAGGCTGTCCTCACTTCTGTGCCGCAGGGTTTCGCGCCGCAGGCAGGCCGAGTGGGAGCACGCCTTCAGCGATTGGCAGGATCCAGCGCGGCGCAACAGGACATGACGCTCTGGGGAGCCACACCGGAGCTGGAGCCCGTTGGCAGACAGGCCCCATTGGAGGAGTCGGTTCAGGCTCCCATGACGAATGCCCCTGCGGTGATTGCGGATCCTCCTGTTGCACGGCAACGACAGGATGCTCCATCCCGACGGACCGTGGCGGATGGAGGCGCTTCATCGCGGACAGGTCGTCTGTTGGGTTCCCTCCAGGTTTCCGCTGAAGTTCCCGACAACGGCATCGCCGGTGGGGTAGCCCCGCAGCAGGGAGCCCGCTCCCGGAGCGACGCCACGCCGCTCCATGTCGAGGTCCGTGACCCCAGCCCGGCGCATGTGGTTCCCGCCTTCGCCGCATCGAATCGTGGGGGGGCAGAGAGTGCCCCGGCGAGGAGTAGGTCGGGGATCGATTCCGTTCAATCCCACGTCGGCCGTCAGAGGAACGAGACGTCGCAGCACGACTCAATGTCCGACGGTCTTGGTCCTGTCGTCGGTGCGTTGGATGCCGGATCGGCGATCCCGAGCCGAAGACCGAGTCTTGAATCCTCCAATCGGGTTCCAGTCGGCCCTCGCCATCGCGCGTCCTTGGAATCTGATGCTGCCAACCCGTCTGGGGAGAGGGAGAATCTTCCGGATCTCTCACAATCCAAGGTCGAGGCACCGTCCGGCGGGCGGAGCACTCGGCTGCATCCTGTCACTCCCGAGGTCGGGTACCGCGGTGCCGATCGTCTTGAGCCGGTGTCGGGTGCGTTGTCGTGGACGATTCCACCACAAACTGCAGCCCGGGTCGTTGGAGAAGAGCGTCGGGTTCCGAAACACGGCTCCCATGCCGGGTTCAGTGAGAAAGCGATCCCGGAGGAATATCGGACGTCCTCCCGGGTTCCGGGCGTGTTTCCGTCGGCACCCGTGACTCCATCGGTCCTGCCGACTCCACCCGGGGTCGTCGTCCCAGGATCAACCTTCCCCGGGGCGGATGTCGGATCCCGTGCCCTGACCGAGGCGACTCCGGACCTTCATGGGATCCAGCCCGTGTTGGACTCCCCGAGTCTTCGG
>CAZZKQ010000004.1:0-6400 GCA_964654875.1 uncultured Verrucomicrobiota bacterium
GGCAGCGTCGGCATGTCCGGAATCTTGCCGCGGTCATCCCATCGTCGGACCTGGATCGCCGACCTGAAATGGTTGCGCCCCTCGAATTCTCGGGCTTCGTCCAGGGTCATGGGCCCGCCCTGGAGGGCGAGACTCCTTCGCGATGCCTCCGAGAGCGCCGTGAAATAGCCGTCCTCGATGGCGCACAGGTAGCGCTTCGAATCCGCATGCATCCGGACCGGCTCGACCACCTCCGGACCGAACCATTGGCTCAGCAGGTTGGCCCCAACGCACTCATGCCGCGTGTCCACCCCACGTGCAGCAATGTCCTCGCCCAGATCATGGAGTAGGTGACCAATGTCGTGGAGCAGACTCGCCGCAACGATCTCAGGCCTGTCACCTGCCTCCTCCGCGAAGGTAGCGCATTGGAGCGCGTGTTCGAGCTCCGTGACATGCTCGCCGTAAGAACGGTGCCCGCGGGTGCGGAACACCTCGAAGATCCTTGAAACCACCTCTGCCGACTCCATGCCATAACTTTAGAACCCTCCCGTCACCACGCCGTGTCGATCCAGCAACGGGATCGCAACTTCAAGCCCCAGGGGCGACCGCGACCCGACACCACCGCCCCGTGGACGCCAAGGCCACGGCGTCATCCAACGCTCGCAGCGGGACCACGGGCGAGATCAGGGATTCCCAGGGATACCCACCCCGATGTTTGTCCAGGAACCGGACCGCCCGCTCCAGATGCCGAGGTCCATAGTTGTGGGTCCCATGGAGGGTCAGACACTTCCGGATCACGGTCTCCGCGGTCACATCCATCCGGGAATCCGGATGCACCAGCCCGACCAGTTCGTAGTGACCCCCGGGACGAAGCCAACGGATCGCCTCCGGAACTGCGGTCGGATCCCCAGCGGCCTCGATCACCACGTCGGCTCCCATCGCCACATGGGTCACCCCAACACCCAGCAGCAGGGGCTCCCCTCCAAAGAAGGGGACGCGCGCCAGTCGATCGGGATTCCGATCCACCACCACGACCCGACCCCATCCGGCCTCGCGGAGCAGCACCGCCCCGTAGAGTCCCAGCAGGCCCGCGCCCTGGATCACGGCGAGATCACCAGGGGGCGGGAGCGATCCCACGGCGGCCACCATGGTCGCCAATGCGCAGTTCACCGGGGCGGCCAGCGCGGATTCGATCCCATCCGGAACCTCCACCCAGGGTGTCCCGGACCGGAGCAGGATGTGGGACGCATAGCAGCCATTGAGCCCGCCCCCGGCGTCGATCGGGGCGTGGCCATACTTGAAGAGCGACTCGCACTTCTGGGGCAGTTCCCAGCGGGCACAGGCCGGACACCGACCACAGCTGTCGGCCAGCGTCCAAGTGACCCTGCGTCCCACCCAGGAGGGATCCCGGCCTGGTCCGACAGCGACCACACGACCCACCGCCTCGTGGCCCAGGACCGACGGAACCGGCACCGGTCTCCGGCCACCGATGGAGTGCAGGTCCGATCCGCAGATCGTCGCCACCTCGATCTCGACCAAGGCCTCGCCCGGTCCCGGCTTTGGCAACGCACGCTCCTGGATCTCGAATCCAAGACCCACCCCGCGGAAGACCGCCACCCGTGCCCCGATCATGTGGGGATGGAACTTCGGCACGAAGGAAACGGGAAGTCGTGATTCGGCGGACAACGAAGACAAGCCGCCGTCGGCGGGCGCCGGAATGCCACACAGAACACATCCACATCGCCGGCACCCGCCGAGGCACCGATCCCACTCGGAACCGGAACCTCATCATAGAGCCATCCCCCCCAGGAATGGAAGATGCCGAAGGGTTACGTTTGACGGACCCGGTCTGTCGGAATGTCACTTGCCCGATCGGCCCGTCACCCGGGAGATAGAGGGGCGCTCCGATGAAACCCTTCTCCCACCATCCCGCAGTCCAGGTCCTCGGTCACCTTTGCGATGCCGCCTACTGGGCGGGGATCCTGTTCGTCCTCGGCGTCGTCCTCCACCAAAGCAGCCCATTGGCCGACGCCCAGGTGGAACCTCCACAAGCCCCGGAGGCCTTCGAGGTTGGACCCGCCAATCTGGATCTTCTCCCACGCGGGAAAGAGGCCGACGGGATCCTTGGGGATTTCGTCCTGCGCAATCGGCACATCGAACTGGTCGTCTCCCACAACGCCCCGCTGCGCCGGGCCAACATGAGCACGTTCTACGGAACCAATGGGATTACCCCAGGCTGCCTCTATGACCTGACCCTCCGCGGGGCCGACAACGATCAGATCGTCATCTTCTGCCCGCTCCGCCAGCGCGGCCCGGTCTCCTCTGTGCGGATTTCCCAGAACGGAAAGGATGGACTCGCCGAGGTTGAGACCGAGACCGCCGCCGTCAGGAACCAAGGACTCTTTGTTCGCCATGCCTACCAGCTGGACGACGACGACCAAGGACTTCGCATCGTCTCCACCCTCCGAAACGAGTCGAAGGAGTCCCGCACGGTGGAGGTCTCCGACCAGTGGACCCAATTCGCACACCAAGGCGAGATCGGTGCCATCCGCTGGGCGGACGCCCAGGACCCCGCCGACAAGGCCGGATATGCCTCGGCGTTCCTCCCATCGGCCGATGGCAAACTCCTACCAGACACCATCATGCTGGAACCCGGACAGGAACGCCAACTCCAGCGGTTCCTGGCGGTGGGCCGCTCTCCGGCCGAGGCCGCCGGAATCGTCGCCGCCCAGCTCGGCCCCGTGGGCACCCTGAGGGCTACCCTTCGAGACCGGTCTGGAAAGGCGATCCCCTCGGGAAGGATCGACATCCTCTGGGGCACCAACACCGTTCCGGCCTATCCCGATGCTGCCGGTGTCGTCGAACTTCCCCTTCCCCCCGGCAACTACCGCTGCACGGGCCGCGACATGGGCCGTGGTGACGCGGTCGAGGAGGCGCACATCGAATCCGGAAAGATCCAGACCCTCTCATTCACTCTCGGGCCGGCCGGCCGTATCGCTTTCGATGTCCTGGATGCCGATCGGCATCCCATTCCCTGCAAGGTGCAGTTCCGGGGGATCCATGGGACGCCGACACCCAACCTGGGTCCCAACAACCGGGCTCACGGCTGTGTCGACCAGTACCATTCCGAGACTGGAGGATTCTCGGTCGCCGTCCCCCCGGGAACCTATGAGATTACCGTGACACGCGGGATAGAGCACACGCACGTCCGAAGGCAGATCCAGGTCCCCGCCGGGCTGACGGTGGCCTTTCAAGCGGTGCTGAAGCGGGTTGTCGACACCCGGGGCTGGGTGAGCGTCGACTACCACAACCACTCCACCGAGAGCGGCGACAACACCTGCGGCACGCCAGACCGCCTCATCAACCTCGCGGCCGAGCACATCGAGTTCGCCCCCACCACCGAGCACAACCGACTGTTCGACTGGCGCCCGACCCTCCAGCGACTTGGGCTTGAGAAGGAGATCCAAACCGTGCCCGGCCTCGAGCTCACCGGTTCAGGGGCTCACATGAACTCCTTCCCGTTCACCCCAGTGCCACGGGTCCAGGACAACGGCGCTCCCGTCTGGAACCGTGATCCCAGGATCACCGCCCTCACCCTCCGACGCTGGCAGGGCGAGGACCCACACCGGTGGGTGCAGATCAACCACCCCGACATGGTGGAGAACTTCTTCGACCGGGACCTCGACGGACAGGCGGACGGCGGATTCGTCCAGTTGGGCGGAATGATCGATGCGGTGGAGACGGAGAACTTCACCACGCAGGACATCCTTGGCGACGCCCCGTTCCGGATCATCCGGGGCGCAGGACGGCGGGAGCAGGTCGAGTTCAACCGGGCCTTCCTCTGGCTCCAGCTCCTCAACCGCGGGGCCCAGTTCCGCGCCATGGCCGTCTCCGATGCCCACACCATTCACGGCAACGGAGTCGGCGGTTGGCGGATGTACCTACCCAGCAGGTCGGACGCCCCCGCAGACATTGACTGGCGCGAGAACGTCACTCACGCCAAGGCCGGCCGTAGCATCCTGACCACCGGCCCCTTCCTCCAGGTGCAGCTTGCCGACGGAACTCTCCCCGGAGGCCTCAGCCGGGGTTCAAGGACCAACCAGCTTCGCGTCACGGTCCAGTGCACCGACTGGATCGACATCGACCGCGTCCAAGTGCTGGTGAACGGACGACGCATCCCCTCGCTGAACTTCACCCGCGACACGACGCCCGATCGGTTTCGGGAGGGAGTCGTCCGGTTCCAGGAGACCCTGCCGATCGTTCTCTCCGAGGACGCCCACATCATCGTGGTGGCGGCGGGCGAAAAGAGCGACCTGTCCCGCGGCTATGGCACGAGCGACCAGGCCAAGCTCCGTCCGTGCGCGTACCACAACCCGATCTTCATCGATGTGGACGGCAACGGGTTCCAACCCAACGGAGACACGCTGGGCTTCGATCTGCCGGCCGGTGGACTGACCGTCGAAGAGGCCAGGCGGCTCCTGACCCAAAGTGGGCGGACCTCATCGGCGGGCAGCCAGGTCGACTGAAGCGAGCCTTCCTGTCTATTCCTTGGGTTTTCGTCCGTAGCCCCAGATCAGCCACACGCCGACGCCGATCACCAGGACAAGCCACCACAAGTAGCGCAGCTCGCGGGCTGCCATCTCGGCGAACGCGGCGGCGCGCGGGAAAACCCAGATCAGGAATAGTCCCAGAGCGGCCAGGAACAAGGCCTGCATGGCAGCGCGGCGTCGGGCGGTCATGGTACGGGCGCAGTTTCGGCCGGTCTGAGCGGCAGAAGGAGACCCGCGTCATTGTGTTCGGGGGGCGGAGGGATGACCATCGGAGACCGTCCGTTCCAGCGCTCTACAATCTTCCATCGCAGGAACGCCGGGCTTTGCCGAAGGGCTTCGCCACGGACCCGGATGGCCTCGGCCTCACCCTTGGCGCTGATCACCGCGGTCTCGGACTCGGTCTGGGTCTGGACCTGGGTGAAGCGAGCCTGGTTGGCCTGCTGCTCGGCCACCATCTTTGCCTCGATGGCTTTTTCCAACTCGGGTGAGAGGTCGATGTCGCGAAGGACGATGTCCTCGACCACCAGCAAGGGCCCGATCTTCTGGCTGGCCAGGCTCATGGACTTCTTCTTGATCTCCTCCCGGTTCTTCACGATCTGCTCGGCTGTCATCAAGGCGGTGACCTCCTTGATGGCCTCCTGGACTCGGGGGGCGATCAGGCTGTCGAACGGATCGCCGGCGAATTCACGGTAGATCGGGACCACCGATGCCTCGGGAATCCGGAAGAGGACCCGGAGGTCGATCTTCACCTGCTGAAGATCCGACGAGAAACAGTCGGCCGTCAGCGCTCGGGTGCGTTGTCGGACATTGACCCGCACGATGCTGGTGATGAATGGGGTCTTGAGTCCAAAGCCCTCCGGCAGAAATCCCTCCTGAGTCTTGCCGAGCGTCACCTTGAGCCCGCGGGATCCAGGTTCGATGACATACGAGCCCGAGTTGAGGACCAGCAACGCCACGAAAAACGCGATCGAAGCAACAATAAGACGGGAGGCCGTTCGAGGATTCATGGCGTCAGCGTTTGTTAGGCCGGGGAGCCGAGGTCGGGGCCGGGGCGGGAGCCGGAGTCGTTGGGCGGGATCCTGAGGGCTCCGTCTTCGGACCCTTGAGACGCTCCAGGTCCTGGAGGTTCAACAGGATCTGATCCTTGCCGCCGATGACCAACGGAGCGATGCCGTCCCAACGGTCTACGATCTGGAGATCCACGAAGGCGGGGTTCTGCTTCAGGGCCTCGCCACGGATCAGGATCGACTCGGCCTCGCCCTTGGCCCGGATCACGGCCGTGTCGGCCTCGATCTGGACCCGTTGCTGGAGGTATTTGGATTTCGAGGCCTCCTGTTCCTGGACCATCTTGGCCTCGATGGCGTGCTCCAATTCGCGGGTGAGGGCAATGTTTTGGATGACGATGTCCTCGAGAACGACGAGGGAGCCAATCTTGCGACGGGCAATCTCCAGCGACCGTGTCTTGATCTGCTCACGGTTCTTCACGATGAGTTCCGCACTCTGCATCGCGGCCACCTCTTTCAACGCCTCCTGGACCCGCGGGGCGACGAGGCTCTCGAACGGGTTTCCGTCGTAATCCTGGAAGAGCTTCACCACTGAAGCCTCGGGAATCCGATAGAGCAATCGCAGGTCCACCCGGATCTGCTGGAGGTCCGACGAGTAGCATTCGGCCAATTCCTCGGCGGTCTGCTGACGCACGGAGACCGGGATGATCTCGGTCACGAACGGGGCCTTGAGGCCGAAGCCCTCCGGTTTGAAGTCCGGGGAAACCCGGCCCAGAGCGACCTCGATCCCTCGATACCCGGGCTTGACCACGAACGTTCCCGAGGTGGCCATGACGATGGCGCTGAAGAGCAGCAGCCCGACTCCGA
>CAZZKQ010000004.1:6500-14225 GCA_964654875.1 uncultured Verrucomicrobiota bacterium
CGGAGATAGAGGGACTCGACCTGATCGAGGATGGTGTCCCATCCCCTCTCGACGGCGTTCTCTCGGGCCTTGCGGCCGAGGCGGCGTGCGAGGGCGACATCGAGGGCCAGCTGGACCGATCCCCGGACGAAGGCCCCCCGATCTCCAAACGGAGCCACCCAACCCGAGACGCCGGTCCGGATGTTCGCGCCTGCCGCCCCATAGTCGAAGGCTGCGACCGCCAGTCCGCTGGCCATCGCCTCGAGGGTCACGTTGCCGAAGGTCTCCGTGAGGCTCGGAAACAGGAAGACATCGGCCGAGGCGTAGTGTCGGGCAAGCTCCTCTCCGGTGCGCCGACCGGCAAACAGGGCCGTCGGGCACAGCGAGCGGGCGAGGTCCCGGGCGGGACCATCCCCGACCACCACCAACCGGGCCGCGGGCACCCGCTGACGGATCCGACCGTACGTCTCGCCCAGGAGCTCCAGGTTCTTCTCGGGAGCCAGACGTCCGACGGAGAGGATCACCGGTTCGGAATCCAGAACACCCCACATCCGGCGCAGGTCACGACACCTCCGCGCTGGTTGGAAGAGTTCGGTGTCCACCCCCCGGGCGACCACCTCGAGATGATGAAAGCCCGTGGCCTCGAGCTCCCGGCGCAGGCCCGCGGTCGGCACCATCGTGCAGGCGGCCTGGTTGTGGAACTTCCTGAGGTAGGCGAGCACCGCGGGCTGCAGGAAGCCGATGCCATAGTGCTGCATGTAGGAATGGAAATTGGTGCGGAACTCCGTCAGCACCGGAATGCCCAAACGCCGTGCGGTCGACAACGCGGACCAGCCCAGCGGCCCTTCGGTCGCGATGTGCACGACGTCCGGCCGCTCGAGAATCCAATCTCCCCGCAATCGCCGTGCGATCGGCAACCCCATGCGCAACTCCGGATACCGCGGGATCGCCACACCGCGGGTGAGCGTCTCCGTGAAGCCCGACTCCATGCCCCGTTCGGGTCCGGCTGCTCCATCGCGGGGTTGACGGGGTCGGATCAGCTGGACCTCGTGACCGCGACGGCGCAGGCCCTCGACGATCTGGGAGATGGTTCCCGCGACGCCATTCACCTCCGGAGGATAGGTCTCCGTCACCACTGCGATGCGGAGGCGTTCCTGGAGGGTGCGGATCGATGGGGGGAGCTCGGTGCGGACATCCAGCGTCATGGTCCGGTTCTGCCCCTGCCCTGAGACGGCCATATGGCGTTCCGATGATATTGTCGTGCCGACACCGTCGTGGAACCGCGTGTTCACCGTCCCGCCCTTCGGATCCGCGTTTCGCCATGTTAAATCCCCCGCGAACTCCGATTCACGACATGAACTCCTATTGGGAACAGCTCCGCATCCAACGTTGGGACGACCACCGGTACTATCACCACAGCCGGATCAACCAGTCCCTCCATCTCGTCAGCGCCATGAGCTTCCTCGTGGCCTACGCCTTCCTCTTCATCGATCCGGCCGTGGCGGCGCTCATCGCCTGGGGCATCTCGATGACGACCCGTCAGGCGGGACACTTTTTCTTCGAGCCCCGCGGCTACGACCACATCAACGAGGCGACCCACGAGCACAAGGAGGACATCAAGATCGGCTACAACCTCCAGCGGAAGATCGTCCTCATGAGCCTCTGGGCGGCCGCCCCGGTGATCCTCTTCGTGAACCCCACGCTGTTCGGCTGGATCCAGCCCTACTCCAGCGTGATGGAGTATCTCCACGACGTCGGCATGGCCTGGTTCTACATCGGGATCGGCGGGCTGATCTTCCGGACCGTCCACCTGTTCTTCATCAAGGACGTGGCCACGGGACTGGTCTGGATGTCCAAGATCATCACGGATCCCGTCCACGACATCCTGCTCTACTGGCGCTCTCCTCTTGCGCTGCTGCGAGGCGAGCTGATCGATCCGATGGACCACGTGCAGGCCCACTGAGGCGGGACAGGAGGCGCGGTCGCCTCCCTCACGGCGAGGAGATCTCCCGCACCATCTCCCGCAGGAGGGTCCGACGGATGCTTCGTTGGGTGAGCGTCGGATCGGACCACCACCATCCATCCCGATCCATCGCTTGCGCCGCGCGCACCATCCGGTCCGAGATCTCCCCGAAATCGGCATCGCCAAGATCGAGGCTGAAGATCAGCCGTCCAGAACCCACCCAGCTGAGGGCGATTCCCTCGGCCCTCAGGTAGAACTGGAACATCCAGTGATATCGGGAAGGTCGGGTGTACAGGAGGGTCCAGACGGTCGACAGAGCGGCGACCTGCACCGGTGCCCCGATGTCGCGGAACCTCTGATTCAGAGCGACGGCTCTACGATTCCACCGGTCGTCGAGATGCCGGTACAGGTCGCGGATCTCCGGAAGTTCCAGTCGTTCCAGGAACACCTGCATCGCAGCCATCACCTGGGGATGCGATTTGAACGTGCCGCGGGCGAAACAGATGTCGGCAGGCCGATCCTCGCGGAACCGCTTCATCAGATCCGCCCGGCCACACACCACCCCGACCGGGAATCCCCCGCCGAGGGTCTTGCCGTAGGTGACGAGGTCGGCCTGGACCCCGAAGTACTCCTGGGCGCCCCCAGGCGCGAGCCGGAAGCCCATGAACACCTCGTCGAAGAGAAGCACGATGCCCCGTTCGGTGCAGACCTCCCGGAGCCTCACCAGCCATCGGGTGTAGGCCTCCCGGTCGAAGCCAGCCCGCCGGGAGCCGTCGATCAATGTCGAGTCACCGGGAGCGGGCCGGTTGGGATGGAGGGCCTGGAGCGGGTTGACCAGCACACAGGCGATGTCCTTTCGCGTCCGCAGCACCCGGAGGGTCGCGTCATCCATCTCCTTGAGCGTGTAGACGCGTCCGGGTGGCATCGGGTTCCCGGGCCCCGGCTGGACCTCGTCCCACCAGCCGTGATAGGCGCCGCAGAACCGGACCACCTGTCGGCGTCCGGTATGATACCGCGCCAGCCGGACGGCCTGCATCACCGCCTCCGTGCCGGACATGTGGAACGAGACCTCGTCCTTGCCGGAGATGCGACACAGCCGGTCCGCATTCCAGGACACGCAGGGATGGAGGGGGCCAAGCACCACCCCAAGGTCGCGCACCCGATCCGCCGCCTCCGCCATGCACGACTTGTAGAACTCATGCCCAAAGACGTTCACCCCGTAGGAACCCGTCAGGTCGTAGGCTCGCTGGCCGTCCAGATCGACCACGAAGGGTCCCTCCGTCCGCTCCACGACACCGCCGAGCCTGAGGTGTCGACGGAGATGACGGCTGAACTGGAACGGAACCCGGTAGGCCCGGGTGAACTGCAGGTCGGACAGGTGTTCCGCGGCTTCCGCCGTGGCCGCAATGGACCTGGGATGTCGCTCAAGAAATCCGGAGGCCAGGCGGTGGAATCCTTCCCGCCGCCGCGTCACCACCTCCACCGGTGCGTCGTCCGCAGCGAAGAACCGGTCGGCATCATAGGAATAGCCGGGCAGGAATCCCGCCACCCGTTTCGCCATCCGGGAATGTCCCGCCAGCGACGGATGCTTCGCCAACGACAGCTGAAGCCGGCGCCAGGCCCAAGGGGCCGCAACCGCCAGCGGAACTCCGTAGAACAGATCGTTCAGGGTCATGGTCATGAGTGATTCATCCACTGATTCAAATCCCATCCCGCCGCCACGGGTCTCCCGGCTCCAATCGATCCGGGATCGGCTCCTCCTCCAGGAGGATCTCAACTTCCTCCTCACCAACCGGATTCCGCGGGATCTCGCGACCCGGCTGATGGGACGGCTCAGCCGGATCCGGAACCGGCGGTTCACCCGGCTTGCGATCGGGGTCTGGCGACTGTTCACCGACCTGGACCTCAGCGAGGCCAAGGAACGGGAGTTCGTCAGCATCCACGACTGCTTCACCCGCGAGCTCCGGCCCGGGGCGCGTCCCATCGCCACTGACCCCAACATCCTCGTCAGTCCATGCGACGCACTCGTCGGCGAATGCGGTCGGATCGAGGACGGACGCCTCTACCAGGCCAAGGGGTTCCCCTACCGGCTCGAGGACCTGTTCGGCAGTCGCGTGGCTGCCGGGCCGTTCATGGACGGCACCTACGTGACCCTGAGGCTCACCTCGAGCATGTATCACCGGTTCCATGCTCCGGAGGAAGGGACGGTCGAACGGGTGACACACATCCAGGGCGACACCTGGAACGTGAACCCGATCGCCCTGAAGCGGGTGGAACGTCTGTTCTGTAGGAACGAACGGGCGGTGATCCACCTGCGCCTGGCCGACGGGACCCCAGTGGCCATCGCAGCCATCGCGGCGATCCTGGTCGCCTCGCTGCGGCTGCGATTCCTGGATATCCTCCTGCATCGCCGCTGGACGGGACCCAACGAGATCCCCTGCCAACACAAGGCCCTCCGCGGCGAGGAGCTGGGGTGGTTCGAGCATGGGTCGACCCTCATCCTGTTCGCCCCGAATGGATTCAGACCGTGCAGAGGAATCCGACCCGGGGTTCGACTCCGGATGGGACAGCCGCTGATGGAACGACCGGAACATCGGGTGGGATCAGCCCGGCTGTAGTACGGCGGAATCGATGCCGGACTCGGCCCCGTCCACGAGGCGACCCTGACGGAGGCCCTCCGCGACGTGCACCAGAGCCGGGGGCAGGTTCAGCCAGACCGGTGGAGTGTAGTAGACCTCCCGGAAGTGACCCTGGAGGAGGCTGCGGGTCGGACGGACACGGCCGGTGGCGATGCTGTGGAGGTAGTGGAAGGTCACGAACCGCCCGGCCGGGGACAGGCATGCAGCGACCTCGTCGAGGAGCCGCTGCTGGTATTTGTGGTCCCAGAGGGCCCACGGAAGTCCGCTCACGATCCGATCCACCTGCCGGACCCCGATTCGGTCCAGGATCCTGGAAAGATCCTCGGCGGAGCCGGCGACGACCTCCACCTGCGGAAAACGTCGCTGGAGTCCCTCGGCCATCGAGGCTCCGAGCTCCACGGCGATGATCCGGTGGTGCGGGAACCGGGAGACCAGCTCGGCCGTGAAGGCTCCGGTCCCGGGCCCGAGCTCCAGAAGGACGTCCCCTGGCCTGACCCCAACGGCATCCACGATGCAGCGGGCAAGCCAACGGCTGGAGGGGGCAACGGCCCCGATCTGCAAAGGCCTCCGGATGGCGTTGTGGACGAAATCAAGGGTAGACATGGAGATCTGGTGCGGTTTTCCGTGTGAATCGCAGGGAGGCGACACCTCCGGCGGACTTGAAGAATCCATCCCGAACCGCCGCGTCATTCGGGTGACTGCCCGGGAACAAATCGGTTCCATCCGCAGGCTTGCCCCTTGGCCCACGAGCGGACTCCCAGGGAACACGTGCGGGAGTCGATGACAAAAACACCGCAGCGGTTTCCCGCTGCGGTGTCGATCTGAGATGCCTCCTGCAGGAGGGAATTATTGGACAACCACGATCCGGTAGTACCGCTGATCGCTAGGGGCACGGGAATCCAGAAGCTCCCTCAGGGTCCCGGTACCCTGGGTCTCCAGAGGCAATCGTACCCAGTTTCCATCGATCGTTTCTTTCGATTCCACGGCGTAGGTCCGACCCGGGAGAGTCCTAAAGGTCAGTCGCGTGGCCGGAGACGGGGAGTCGATCCGACGCACCAAAGGTGCAAGAACCACGTCGCCACGGCGAGACAGGTTCTGGATGCGGAGATCCTCCGAGGCCGGGGTATCCGACTGGGTGTAGATCTGGATGGCTTTGAGGTACTCCGCCAAGGATCGCTGTTCGGAGCCGTCTGTGCCGAAGGACACCTTGGTCCCAGCAGGCACAAGGTTGAGCCGATCCGTGCCCATGGAGAGCGCCAGATAGCTGTCGCCTCCCAAGGCCATGAAGTCGAGGGTCACCATGCGGAAGGTACGCGTCGGATCTCCAACCAGTTCCCCATTCTCCACGACAAGGTCCTGACTCTCATCGGGACGAATCACAACGAGGTTCCTCAGGCGCTCGCCGGCGAAGTCGATCTGGGTCGGAACCCCACTGGCGTCCCGAATGTAGGTCATCGGTTTGTTGGTGGGGATGTAGCTGAAGATCAACCCGGAGACCTGCGGGTACTGACCCGGGGTTCCCGAACCGGCAACCGCCCACTCCATCGTGTCGCGCAGCTGCTGGGCCGTAAGCGTGACGAGGACCAGGGTATTGTTGAAGCGAAGGGAGTTCTCGATGTCGAGCTGGCTCACCTCTCCCTCCAACTTGCCAACCCGAGGGTTGGCGGGAGGGGGAATGGGCACAGACTGCCCTCCCACGGAAGAGTACGCCCCGATTGCATCACGGATACCACCGCTGTTTCGAATGGATGCTACGACCGAGGGATCCGTCTGGCGGGCGCGCCATAGGTTGGCATCCGCGGTCAGGTCACCGAGATTGGTCTCCTCCGTCCTGACGCTGGAACGGAGTCCGTTGAGGTACACCGAGGTGCGACCAAACCGGTTCCCATCCTTGCCGTCGATGATGTTGGCGAGCTGGGTCACCGCGGCCACAACTGCCGCCGCCGGAGGCACATTTCCAGTATCCAGCACACCCTGAATGTCGGTCGCGTAGGCACCGCTCTTGGAATCAAATCCCGTCAGTACGCCAGCGGCATCGAAACTCGCGATCAAACGTCCCACATACCGGTAGTTGGAGCCGGTGTTGACAACATAGACGGGTTCGCCAGTCAACGAGGTGAACGTCGTTGGGTAAGGGCTCTCCACGAAGTCCTCGGGCCGAATCCTGTCGGTCGGCTTCGCAAAGACGCTGTGCGATCCCCCTGCCACGATGATGTCGACATCCCGAAGTTTCGTCGCGAGGCTGAATTCCTTTGCGAATTGCTGGAGGTGGGTCATGACGATGACCTTGTTCACTCCCAAGGCCAGTAGCTTGTCCACCGCTCCCTGGATGCTTCCGACGAGGTCCTGGGATACCGCAATGGTTCCGGGCGCGGAAATGGTGCGCAACTCTGTCGCTGTGCCACCCACGAGGCCGATTTTCTGTCCGGCGACCGTGATGATGGCGCTCTTGGCAACCTTGTTCTTCAGGGCCGAAACATCCTGCCCGTCCGCCGATACGAGGCTCGACATGCTGCTGTCCGTCGAGAAGTCCAGATTGGCGCTGAGATACGGGAAGGCGGTTCCCGCATAGCTTGCTGTTGCGTCCGGGAGGATGAGGCTGCGAACGGCCGCAGTGTTGTCATCGAACTCGTGGTTGCCGAAGCACGAGGCTTGGATTCCCAAAGCGTTGAGAATGGTGATGTCGGCTCGTCCCTTGATGCCCTTGTAGGGAGCTGCTGGGTCGGCGCTCGCGGTGAAGAACGGACCCGGGATGTAGTTGTCGCCCGAAGCCAGAACAAGGGTCTGTGAGGCGAACTCGTTCCGGAGGGCATTCAGCACCGACGAGAATCGAGGGGCATCATCGAGGGCCGAGACACCCGCCTCGAAATCGGAGGCGTGCAAGACCTGGAAGGTGATCGGCGCTCCCAAACTTCGGGTGACCGTCACGGTCACCGGTGCACTTGTTGTCGAAATCCCGAGGTTGTCGGTCGCCACAGCGGTGAGGACATGGGTTCCGATCGACAGGTTCTGAAGACTCAGACCGAAAGGGGACACCGTGACGTATCCCAGCTTCGTCGCACCGTCGAAGTAGTCGACCTTCGCCACGTACCCGTCCACGTCGGCTGTCGCGACCTTCAGGGATGGGCTGTAGGGTGCCGCAAC
>CAZZKQ010000004.1:14325-29224 GCA_964654875.1 uncultured Verrucomicrobiota bacterium
ACGGTTGGGGCCGCGTTCGGCTTCCGGGGTGACCCGACACCCGGCAGGGTGACCCGGTAGGCGAGGATCATGATGTCGACGGTGACCGAGTTGGTTCCCACCGGAACCCCGTTGTGATAGACGACCTCGGACTTGAAGTCGTTGTCGTTGCCCAACAGCAGCAGATAGTCGTCAGGCTGAGCCGGATCCTTCAAAGGGATGATCGCCATGCCCTCCCACTTCTCGGAGAGGGAGTTCTGGTCCTGGTTGGTGCTCGTGTTGAGACCGAACTTCGCGAGCTGGCCGGCATCCAGGAGATCCACGAAGTCCTGTCGCTGCACCGCGCTGATTCCCGAGGGCAGGCTGGTCCCGGTGGTCGGGAGGGACAGCTGGCCGGGGGCACCCTTGACGAGGTCATAGCCGGAGCCGGCGAGGTTCGAGGCCCCCTCTGTCGAGGCCAGCACCACCCGCTTGTAGGTGGGGGAGAGGCCGGGGTCGGCCCCGAGGCCGATTCCATCGCGCTCCAGAACGAGGAACGTGGTGGGATTGAGGCTGATCACCTCGCTGACCGGGGTGTGCCGGTTTGTGGTCGCATTCCCGTTCAAGGTCAGCTGGTACACGTTCTCGACGACCACCTTGCCATAGTTGGGGGAGGCCGGATCGACATCGAACTGGGTGATCCGGGTGTTCCGTCCCAGGTTCCCGGCACCTCCATCCTGGATCGTGGGGGACTGGAGGAACGCCACGAGCCGTTTCCCGTCCGGGGTGAGGGACAGGCCCTCGTAGCCCCGGTTGTTGCGGCGACCCGAGGCCGGGGCTGTCGTGCCGTTGAAGTTCAGCGTCCCCGGGTAGTTGCCCTGGTACGGGACGACCGCGTTGGGCTGCAGGAACAGCTCCTGAAGCCGGGCTTCTGTGTCGAACCGGTAGACCCCGGGACCGTATTCATCACTGACCCAGTAGCCACCGCCGGAAACGAAGGCGATTCCCTCGGGATCGAGGGAGCGTCTCCCACCGCCGATCGACCCGGAGGGGGACTGCGGGAAGACGGGGGCATTGGTGTTGGAGGCGTCGAAACCCGTGAAGGCAAATCCCTCGGCTCCGTAGGTGAACAGCGTGGTGGCCACGTTCGTGAATGTGACCTGGTCCTGTCCCACCGGCGCCGAGCCGTAGTAGGGCGCGATCGAGAAGTCGAACATCTCGAGGCGAGGACGAAAATCGGTCGCACCATCGCCGAAGCCGCGATCCGGCAGGCCAATGAGGCGTCCCGAAATCCGACCGTTGGCATACACCAGCGAGTTGGTGTCGACCATCATGGCCGAGAACCCACCGAGGGTGTCCTGACGGCCATCCCCGGCCTTGTCGAAGGTGTTGGCGGACAATCGACCGACGCCCACCAGGCCCTTGTTGATGAATCCGCTGAACAGGGCGGGCGGGTTGGTCGAACCCAGCGCGTACATCCCGAAGTCATCCACGCCCCAGTACCAGCTGTCGGTGCCGGCGTAGGCGAAGCGCAGGCGGACGCGGGACTGATTGTCGGCCTTCGGCAGCCGGTAGAGTTCCTGGCGCTTCGATTCGACCGGGTCGTCGTTGACCCGGGCCTCGATGAACGGCGCCAGTGCCTCCGAGATGGGCGCGGCAATGAAGGCGCCATAGGTGCCTCCGACCGTGTTGCCGTTCTCATCGACATAGGCGGCGACGTCGCCGCGTTCCGTTGTGAAGGTCGCCACCGCATCGACGGCACCCGCCTCGGTGCGGACGATGTCCGGACCGTCCAGGTAGTAGGCGACCGGCATCCAGGTGACGCCGCCGTCGATCGAGTATTCCAGGGCACCGATGCTGTCCTGGTTCTGTTCGTAGAGGCTCTTGAAGCCGACGTGGACGTTGGTGCGACCGGTGAGGTTGAAGTCCGGCGTTAAGGCGTAGAAGACCTGGCTGCCACCACGACGGTAGCCCGAGGTGCAGAACAGGAAGCGACCGGAGGCCAGCGGCTCCCTCAGAACCCGCCCGTTCACCACGTTCGCGGGGTTCGGACGATTGACGCGGAGGTAGTCGAGGGCCTCGCCGTCAGACGTCTCGGGATTGCTGTAGGTGATGAACCGACCGTTGAACCGGGAGGCCTCGACGACGGTCCAGTTCGCGAACGCCGCGGAATCCAGGTTGCCGAAGTCCACGTCGGTGTTCTCAGCAGGGGCATGGGACTCCAGGGTCCAGCCGTTGGGAACGGAACCCTCGGTGACGCCATCAAAGTTCTCGAAGAAGAGGGGCGCGGGCAGCTCGATGTTGCGGTAGCCGCGGATCGAGAACGCGTTCGTGATACGCTGCTCGACCGGGGGGACCGAGGTGTCGGAGAAGCTCAGCACATAGGTATGGGCGGAACCCGGAGGCAGCAGGGTGGCATTGGTGAAGGCCACCGAGACGAGGCCTCCGTTTGCGACTACGGACGCGGCGACCTGGGAACCATCCAGGGTGAGTCGGACCGTGGCGGGTGCCACTGCGGTGCCGGTCCCGTTGGTGATCGAGGCCGCGAAGGCTGCGTCAGGGAAGGCGTTGGTGGATCCGTTGGCCGGGGTGGAGGTCAGGATGCTCGGGCCCTGGAAGACCGGTGTCGCGACCGTGATGGCTTCACGGGCGAGGATCGTGTAGCCGTCATTTTCCAGAAGATAGACCACGTAGTCCCCGTTCTGCGCCAGGCCCTTTGAAAAGGTGACCGATCCGCTGGCGAGCCCAGCAGTGCCGTTGGCTGTTCCATCGACGTAGTACCAAAGCGTGGAGCCCACGCTGCCGGGTGGTTGGTCCGCTCGGTAGACGCCGATCCAGTCCTTGGGATTGGCCGGTCCGTTGGTGAATCCAACGGTGATGGCCCGGCCGGGGGCAAAGGTCCGCTGGGACGGTCGGACCGCCGGAGCGGCCGGATCCAGGATGGTGAAGCTGAGGTTGGTCAGGATGTTGTAGCCGTCATTGACAAGGAAGAAGGCGTTCCAGGTTCCAGGCTGGTCGAGACCGGTACCGAAGGTCACTTCACCGGAGCGAAGGCCGACGTTCCCGGAGCGGGTGCCGTCCACGTAGGACCAGAGCGTCGAACCCACCGATCCGGGAGTGACGCCATCGGGGTAGATCCCGATCCAGTCCTTGGTGTTTCCGGGCCCCCCGGAAAACTCGATCCGGATCGTCTCGCCCGGGAAGTAGTTACCGAGGTTGCTCACCAATTGTTGCGCCTGGAGTGCGATTCCGCCAAGCCATGTCAGCAACACGGCCAGACTCCAACGACAGGCCACAAGGGCCGCAGTGTTCTTCGTTCCTGGTTTCATAGTTTCATGGGAAAGCAGCACCAAAAATGGACCCTGAACCTCTTCGCCTTCTGTTACGCCTCCTGTCGGTCCTTGGTGACGAATCCCCGTCGCGGATCGATTTGACGTCGCCGGATCCCGGACGACGCCAATTTGTCATCGAGTGACAGAAGGCGGTCGGCACTGGAATGGGGATCGGCAAGGGCTGAACCCCCTTGTCGTGGCCCTGGAACGTGGTGGCACTGTCCACACGTGTCGGCAGGCCATGAAACCGGACGACGACGACGAGGCAAAATGACGGTGACGGCGAGGGATTGTCTTGGTGGGGGGACGCCCCATCGGTATTCGATGAAAACGTCCGCCCACCCCCGTCGAACGCCCGATGAACTACAGGTCGATCTGGATCTCCGACCTCCACCTGGGAAGCCGCCACAGCCAGGCCGAGTCCCTGCTGGCGTTCCTCAAGAACGTCGAGTGTGAGCATCTATACCTGGTCGGGGATATCGTCGACGGGTGGGAGCTCCGAAGGCGATGGTGGTGGGACACCCACGCCAACACGGTCGTCCAGAAGGTTCTCCGGCTGAACCGAAAGCAGACCCAGGTCACCTATCTCATCGGTAATCACGACGAATTCCTGGGCGACTTCCTCGGCCTCGACATCGGAGGTGTCGCCCTCGCCGAGCGGGTCGTCCATGAGGCTGCCGATGGGCGACGCTACCTTGTGATGCACGGACACCAGCTGGACGGACTGGTCTACTTCAACCGGCTTCTGGAGCGGGTCGGATCACGACTCTATGACTGGATCCTGGAGTTCAACCTGCACTTCAACAAGGTCCGACGTCGTCTGGGGTTTGGATACTGGTCGGTATCCGCCCAGTTGAAGCTTCAGGCCAAGAGTGCCGTGCGATACATCACCCGCTACGAGGAGGGTATGGTGCACATGGCGCGCCAGGCCGGGGTGTCAGGAATCATCTGCGGCCACATCCACCGCGCGGAGATGCGGCGGGTCGACGACATCCTCTACCTGAACTGCGGGGACTGGGTGGAAAGCTGTACCGCACTCGTTGAGGACTTCGAGGGTGCCATCCATCTCATCCGCCTCACGGAATCGGGGTTCGAGACGGTGGCGCTGGAGAGACAGTCCCCCTCAGCTCCTGCACCACAGGGCGGACCGGCGTGCGGGGATCCGATTCCAGTGCGGGAACCCGGCCTACCGGTGTCGACCGCGCCACAGCACGCCTGAGCGAATCTCGGGACCGACCCAGGATACCGGTCCCCGCGCCGAGTGGAGTGATGCCGGTGTCCCACGGCCTCTCACCGGTCCCCCACCGGCCTCACCCAAGACCGTCCCAGGGCTCGTTTAGCCAGCGACCGCCCCGGGGGCCATACCACGCCGGGGCCTGTGGCCCCGGCGTGGCATACCCATGCGACGGTTCAAGGCCTTCTGAGCCGGAAGAACCGAGTCGCCTCGACGGCCATCTCCGCGACATTCACAGAGCCCTCCACTCTGGAGGGAACGGTCTGCCAGACGGGCACATCACCCAGCGCCGGGGCCGACTGGAGTTCCACACCCGATTGACCGGTGGGCCAGACGATCCGAACACCGGCGGGCGTGCGTTCCACCGTGAGACGCGGCAGGTCGGCGACCACGACCGGGGGGTGGCCATCGATGCCCAATCCCGCCGTGCCGCGGGAGTGCAAGACCTTCACGTCCGACGCGGAGAGAGGGCGGGCCCAGAGTCCGACCTCGTCGATCACGCCGTCCAGGATTCCCACGGCGTTGTTGTCGGTATAGGCACCTCGACCGTCCTGGCCGATGTTGAGGGCGAGACCCTGAGGAGCGTCGATCGAACCGAGGTCCGTCGTGATGGAATTGGTCGAGACCGAGGTCCCATCCAGGTAGGTCACCGCGCCATTCTTGCGGTCGAAGACGGCGACGACGTGGTGCCAGAGACCATCGCTGAGGGTTCCCGCCGGGCCGTCGTAGTCGACTCGCGTGCGTCCCCCGGCGTCACCATCACCGAGATTCCACTGGAGCCGCCCATTCCCGGCTGTCGCCACCACCCAGCCCTGGTTGCCGCCGCTCCGCCAGTCCTTGTTTCCGATGAAGACCGGATCGCCGGTCCAGTTGGTGAATCGGGTCCAGAATGCCACGGAGAAGTCCGTCGCAGCGCCAAACTGGAGCCCTGCCGGGGCTCCGAGGGTGACATAATTGAAGGACGACCCATCCTTCAGTGAGGTGACCGCGACCGCCGCCCCGCTTCGTCCGTCGACAAAGCGAGGTGCACCCACGGGTGTCCCAGAATGTCCATTCCCGGACCGGTCCGAGAAATCACCGTCCAACGGAAGCCATGCCACGAGCAGATCGTCGAGTCCCCGCTCCTGGACATTGGCGCCGAACGTTCCCTTGCGGTAGACCGCAAGGATTTCCTCCTCGGTCAGCGGACGCCGCCAAATCGCAACGTCGTCGATCGTGCCATCCTCCATCACCACGGTTCCGTTGTCCGTGTAGGTCCCGGTGCCGTCTTGTCCGATGTTGGTCGGGAGTCCCGGGCTGATGGTGGTGCCGGTCGTCGGCAGCGACTGCCGATCCATGAGCTTCCCGTCGACATACGCGCTGGCCTCACCGCCGCGCTGGAAGGTGACCGCGACATGGTGCCACCGACCATCGCTGAGGATGCCGGGGCCGCTGTCGTAGTCGCGGCGCTCCCCGACCTGCTCGGTGAAATTCCACTGGAAGCGTCCATCGGCCCCGGTTGCAAGGGCGTAGCCGATGTTGTTGCCGCTGCTCCACTTCTTGTTGGAGATGAAGGCGGGATCCCGCTGCCACTGGCTGAACTTGACCCAGAAGGAGAACGAGAAGTCGGCGTCGACGCTGAACTCGAGGTCCTGGGCCTGTCCCAGGGTCACATAGTTGAACTCGTTTCGGGCGCTGAACTGGGAAAAGCGGAGGGCCTTTCCTCCTATGAAGCCGTCGACAAGGGAGGGATTCCCCACGGGCTGGCCATGGTTGCCTCGGGCCGAGCTGTCCCGGTAGTCCTCATCGAAGGTCAGGTGCGCCACCAGTCCCTGGCGGATGTCGCTGACGATCGTGACGGTCGACTCCGGGGTGGACGTGGCGAAGCCATTGCCGCCGGTGATCCGGACCGAGTAGGCACCGGCATCGGCCGACGTGATCCTTGAGAACTGCAGGGTGTCGGTGGTCGCTCCGTCAATCGGGACCCCTCCCTTGAGCCACTGGTAGGTGATCGGGTCCACCCCGGTGGCCCGGACCCTAAGGGTGAGCCTGGAACCCAGGGCCACGGTGGCGTTCAGGGGGGCCTCCTCGATCGCCGGTGGGAGACCGGCATCGACCGCCACCTCGGCGGAGGCGCTCTCGATCGTTCCCGCCACATTGGAGATCCGGCAGGAATACTGCCCTGACTGGGCCTTCTGGACGTTCGACAGATTCAGCACCGCGTTGGTGGCACCCTGGACGGCAGTGCCGTCCTTGAGCCACTGATAGGTGAACGGCGAGGTGCCGCGGGGCATGACGCGGATCGAGGCATTCTTGCCGGCCGAGACAAACTGGTTCTCCGGCTGCCGGTTGAGGATGGGCAGCTCAGGACTCGACACCACGGTGGTCAGGGAACGCCCCGCCTTGCCCGCCTGGAAGATGCCGGTCGCCTCGCTCGCGGTGATCACACGGCGCCAGAGCCCGACGTCGTCGATCATCAGGTCGTTGATCTCGACGCTGTTGCCATCCGTGTAGCGCCCGGTTCCATCCTGTCCGATGTTCACCGAGAGACCTGCCGGCGTGTCGAGGTTGTTGGGGCTCGCCGAGACATCCCGCTCGTCGACGATGACCCCATCCAGATAGGTGACCACCTCGCCGGCCCGGAGGACGGTCATCACGACATGGTGCCACTCCCCGTCGCTCAGGGTCCCCGCAGGACCGTCGTAGTCCTTGCGCTGGCCTGGGGCACCACCGTAGTTCCACTGCAGCCGTCCATCGGTTCCGGTGGCGATCATCCAGCCCTGGTACTGGCCGCTCAGCCAGTCCTTGTTCGAGATGAAGGGGGGATCGAACACGAAATCCTTGAACCGCAGCCAGAGACTTATCGAGAAGTCAGTCTGAACTCCGAAGTCGAGGTCGGCCGGCTTTCCGAGGGTCACATAGTTGAAGGCGCTGCCATCCTTCTTGAACGACAGCTTGACGGCGCCGGCACCAACCGCACCGGTACCGAAACCGACCGTGCCGACCGCGGTTCCGTTGTTGTTCCTTCCCGATGCATCGAGGAGATCCTGATCGAATGGGAAGTGCCCGACCAGATGGTCGGTGATCGCAGCGTTGGCCTGGCTGTAGGCCAAGGCCACGGCGAATGACAGGGGAATGAGGTGTTTCATGGGATGAGGGTTCAGAGCTTCAAAAGGCGTCATCGTGGGGATTCGGTCGGGGTCTCCCCGGTATACCACCGGTAGTCCACACCCTTGGAGTGACGGATTCCCGAGGCGTTGCCAGGAACCCACAGCGTTCCGCACTGCCGGTTGTGACGGAACCACTCGAACTCCATCTTCTTGCCGGGATAGTACAGGGCGAGCTTGTACTTCCACTGGACGAGGCATTCCTGGTAGCCGGGGAAGATCCCGAGCGAGTCCTCGGGCCCCTCCATCCGCTGCTCGGCCGAATCCTGCGCAAAGACCGTCGATGACGGGCTGGAAAGATCAGTGACCTTGCGGGCGGTCTCAGGTTCCGCAGTGAGGGGGTCCGGGGGACGCAGGGCCACGAACCGGTTGATACCGTAGCTGGAGTTCAGCCAGTACTCGTGCGGGTAGGCGAGTCCCATCTCACGCCACTCGTCCACGACCTTCGCGGAAGGACAGCGGAAGGTCCTCCGGCTGCCCGAAAAGTAGCTGATGTAGGCGACCCCCCAGTAGGCGATCTGGACCTGGTTGGGATTGCTCAGATCCAGCAGCTCCTGATGGCGTGGGGTGAGCGTCCACTGTCCGTGGTTGGGCACCTGGGCCCTCCGGCTGGGATCGAGAAAGGAGTGGAAGGCATCCCGGTTGTCCTGGGCATACATCGTCGTCCCAATGCCGATCTGTCGGAGGTTGTTGAGACATGCGGCCTGGTTGCCCTTCTCCTTGGCCTTAGCGAGGGCCGGAAGCAGAAGCCCGGCGAGGATGGCGATCATGGCGATCACCACGAGAAGCTCGATCAGTGTGAAACCGGACGTGGTTGGATTGAGTCGGGGCTTCGCATCCGCCCTGATTGCATCCACACCAAAGATGAAGGGACCTCTCACCGGTCCGATCTGGAAGCACCCCTGTTTCGATGACGTTGCCACGGGGTGAAGATCGCCCGGCATTACGGTGTCGATGCTTCGACGGATCAGTGACGCCATCCGGAATCCAGGTCCACGGTGGCATTGGGGGATCAGCCTGCCTCCACACGGATCGCGCGGTTTCATAGGACCTCGCCCACTTCTGGAAGGCGGACGCCGGCACGGTCCGGCGCATCAGGCCAACCATCCATAGATGGAGCCCGGGGTCTGATGGACCCCTCGGACACCTACCGCTCCAGGATGTTCACTGGATCGATGCTTTGCGGCATGGACGAGACAGCAGGGCAACATGTTGGTCGCAGGGCGTCCGCAGGGTTGAAGGAGGGGATGGACCGTCGGATAGGCTGGTGCCGATCTACCAAGATCACAGCCATGAACAAAAACACTGCAACCAATCCGACGGTTCGCCTTGCGTGGGCCGTCGCCTGCACGGCCCTGCTGGCCAGCGGCGTCTCCGCCCAGTCCAGCAAGGCCTTCTATGAGGACTTCGAGTCCCTGCCCCTCGGCCCCAATCGGGAAGAGGCTCTGCCCGGCCTGAAGGTCTGGACCAAGACCCCACCCGCCGGGTGGGTCATCGACGATTCCCAGATGCTGGGCATCGGCAACGCCGCCACCGACGGTGTGGTGGAATGGGCCGGGTGGAGCTTCGCGAACAAGGACTGGTGGACACGTACCGCTGGTGATCAGCGCCGCTCGGATTTCACCTTCGGCACCGGCACGGTGATGATCGCCGATCCCGACGAGTGGGACGATGCCTCCCACACCAAGGGACTGTTCAACTCGTTCATCACCACTCGGGAGATCGACATCTCGGCCTACGGCGCCGATACGCTCGTGCTGGCATTTGACTCCTCCTGGAGGCCTGAGGCACGCGACGATGGCGGAACCAAGTTCCCCACCGCCGAGGATGGCTCCCCCATCAACAACCAGACCGGCCTGGTCCGCCTCACCTATGACGCTGGAGCGCCCACCGAGATCATCCGTTGGGAATCCACCCAGACCAAGGATGACGGTTCGGACAATCCGAACTTCAAGCCGGATGTCACCAAGCAGGACACCGCCAACCCGGACGAGATCTCGAACACCAACGAGCCGTTCCTCATCGCCATCAAGAACCCCGCTGGCGCCAAAACCCTGAAGCTGACGTTCGGGATGGTCGAAGCCGCCAACGACTGGTGGTGGGCGGTCGACAACATCGCGGTGGGTGTCCCGCCGCTGGTCACCGGAGTCTCCGGCAATGGTGTCGCGGTCCGCGCCCGAGTCGCCGAGGCCCTTGGCAAGAAGGTCGACGAGACCAAGCCCATTACGATGTCGATCGACGGCACCACAGTGTCGCCGGTGACGACAGCCCGTGACGGGGACCTTGTGCTCCTCTCGTACAACCAGGCACCCAAGGTCTTTACTCCGGGCAAAAGCTACAACGTCACGGTCAAGTTCACCACCGTCGACGGCCGCGAGGTCACCGACGGCGGCAAGTTCGTCGCCCCCAGCTACACCGCCGTCACCGCTACCCCGGCCCTGGTGACTGCAGTGATCACGAGCCCCGGCTACTTCGCGGTCGACGCCACCAAGGGCGCAACGATCAAGCTCGACGGCACCGCGGTCACCGCGGCCTCGGTCACTCCGTTCGCGACGGATACCACGACCGGCCTGGTCGTGACCTATGCGATCGCGACACCGCTGCCCCCGAACAGCCAGCACACCTTCGAGGTGACCTTCCGCACGGACGGCAACCAGGTGGTCGTCGACACCGCCAACTTCACCGCCGCAGACTACAAAACCGTGTCGGCCGATCTTGCCACCGCTGTCGGCACGGCTGCCAATCCCGGCATGCTCTGGAACACCCACCAGCTGGCTACGGGCCGCGACAACTCGACCGCCCTTGTCGAGGATCAGCTCCGCGGCTCGCTCGGGGCCAACATCGCCAACCTCACGGGTGCGAACAGCCAGGGTCTCTTCGAGATCTCATGGATCAACTTTGAGCAGGAAGGCAATGCGGCTGGCATCTTCAGGACCGGCGGCGAGGCAGAGCTCGACGTTCCGGATGATCTAATCCCAGGCATCCCAGGAACACTGCCCGATGGCAGCCCGTCGACCGACAACATCGCCGGACAGGCCATCGCCTTCCTCGAGTTCGCCACCCCAGGCATCTACACCATGGTCGTCCGCTCGGACGACGGGTTCCAGGTGTCTGTCGGCACCGCTGAGACCCCGAACTACCAGGTCCTGGGCGGATTCGACGGTGGACGCGGCGACGGTCCGACCGAGTTCTACATCGCCGTCACCAAGGCCGGCGTCTACCGCTTCCGCCTCGTCTGGTACGAGGGCGGCGGCGGGGCCTCCGTCGAGTGGTACACCATCAATCCGAACGGCACCAAGGCGCTGGTCGGCGGCACCCAGACCGGGGCTCTCAAGGCCTACCGAACCCGCACCGTTCCGGAGCCGAAGCTCAGCCTCATCCCGGTCACCATCACCGGACAGCCGGCCTCCCTCGAGGTCGTCGAGGGCAACACCGCTGCGTTCAGCGTGCTGACCGCGGGGGACCTCCCGATCGCCTACCAGTGGCTCCGGAACGGCACCCCGATCGTGGGCGCCACGAAGAGCACCCTCCTTCTCGGCAAGGTCTCCCTCGCCGATTCCGGCGCCTACGCGGTCCGCGTCTCCAACGCGGGTGCGACCAACACCTCCAATCCGGCCTCCCTCACCGTGGTCGCCCGCACCCGTTCCAAGGTCCTGTTGACCGAGAACTTCAACGGACTCGCCCTCGGCCCCAACAAGGAGGAAGGCGTCATCACCGGGTCTGGCGGCCAGAAGGACGCTGTCTTCACCAAGACCCCGCCCACGGGCTGGGGTGTCGACAATACGGGGACCCTCGGTCTCGACAATCCGGACACCGACGGTGTCTATGAGTGGGCAGGCTGGGGCTTCGCCGACCGCGCCTGGTGGGCATCCACCGCCGGTGACCAGACCCGAACCAAATTCACCAAGGGCCAGGGCGCCATCGCCATCGCCGACGGCGACGAGTGGGACGACCAACCCCGGACCAAGCCCGGAACCCTGAACACCTGGCTGATCAGCCGTCCGGTGGACCTCGCCGGCATCGCCCCCAATTCGGTCCTGCTGAAGTTCGACTCGAGCTGGCGCCCTGAGGCACCCCAGAAGGCCATCGTCTGGGTCCAGTTCGACAACCAGGCCCCGGTCGAGGTGCTCCGTTGGACCGGTGACAGCGCCGACGCGACGTTCCATCCGGACGCGCAGAACGAGACCGTCTCGATCCCGGTCCAGAACCCCGAGGGTACCAAGTCGATGACGGTCCGCTTCGGATACATCGATGCCGGCAACAACTGGTGGTGGGCCCTCGACAACATCGAGGTTTCCGCCAACCCCGTGGGCCATGACAGCCTCCGAGAGGGCCTGGCCACCTACCTGCCGTTCGAGGACAGCCTCAACGACGCCTCCGGCACAGGGATCAACGGCACGGCCAAGGGCACGCCGTCCTTCGTCGCCGGCAAGGTCGGCAAGGCCGTCAACGTCCGCACCACCCAGGCCGGCGAGTTCAGCTACGTCAGCCTCGGCAAGCAGCTGCCCCTCGGTACGGGGCAGAACTTCTCGGTGTCCTTCTGGGCCCGGATCAACTCCCACACCGGTGACCCTGCCTTCATCGGCAACAAGAACTGGAACAGCGGCGGCAACGTCGGCTTCGTGGTCGCGACCGCGGGAGACTCCCGTGTCCAGTGGAACCTCAACACCGAGGGCGGCGCCCGGAAGGACTATGACAGCGCCGGCGGCGTCTTCGCCAACAGCGCCTGGAAGCACGTGGTCCTCACCTTCGACCGCGCCGGCAGCGCCGAGACCTGGGTCGATGGCGTGAAGCTCGACGCCCGTGCGATCGATGCCAACAACGGTCAGTCGCTCGATGCCAACCCCGCGCTCGACCTGAACATCGGCCAGGACGGCACTGGTACCTACACCGACGGCGGCTCCGTGTTCCACGACATCGACATCGATGAGGTCGCCCTCTGGGCCCGCATCCTGACCGACAAGGAGATCGCCACGGCCTTCGCCCGCGGCCAGGCGGGGAACGGGCTGCTGCCTGTCACCGCCGGACCTGAGATCCAGGTCTCCGGCGCCTCCCCGAACGGGTTCGGCGGCACGGCACTGCAGAACATCGTGGTCGACAGCACCAACCGTGTGATCACCGCGGATCTGCCTCTCGGCAGCGAGCGGGGCTACCTCACCATCACCCCGGCCCAGACGATCCAGAAGATCGAGATCAACGGCGGGAAGCTTGTGATCCGCTACTGATCGCCTCGTTCTGATCCCAGACATCACGGGGCGGTCGGACCGGGTTCCGACCGCCCCTTTTTTCATCCACTCCCTCTCCCCTGGCCCTCCCATGATTCCTCGGACCCTCCGCCCGCTCCTCGGACTCCTGGCCTTTCTTGGGCCCCTGCTCTCCCCGCTCTCCGGGCGCGGCGCGGACGCCGCTCCGAAGCCCCCGGTCCCCACCCCCGGTGCCGCGGTCACGCTTCCCGCTTTCCTGTCCCTCCAGGGACATCCCCAGGCCCCCGCCGCAAAGGTCCCGACGGGGTATGTCGGCTCCGCTTCCTGCCTCGACTGCCATCCCTCCGAGCACGCCAGCTGGCACAGGTCCTTCCACCGAACCATGACGCAGCGGATGGATCCCGCGACCGTGCTGGGCCCGTTTGATGGCACTGAGATCGAATCGGGTGGCTACCGCTACCGCCTGACCCGGGAAGGCGACCGTTTTCTGTCCGAGGGACCCGATCCCGATCTGCTGATGTATTGGGTCCAGGGTCGGAAGACCAACCCACCGCCCAACCTGCCGCGGGTCCAGCTGCCGGTCGTGATGGCGACGGGTTCCCATCACTACCAGACCTACTGGGTGCCAAGTCCCCGGCATCCGGGGATCCTCCAAACCCTCCCCCTCGTGTATCTGCGTGAGACCCGGCAATGGGCACCCCGGGAGGCGGCCTTCGTGCATGGACCGGACGATCCGGAGCGGTTTGTGACCCAATGGAACCACCATTGCATCCAGTGTCACAGCACCGGCGGTAATCCGGGTTTGGATACCCCATCCGGCGAGCTTCGGACGCAGGTCGCTGAGCTGGGGATCTCGTGCGAGTCCTGCCATGGACCTGGAGGCGCCCATGTGGATCTCAGACGCTCCCTTCCCAAGGGCGAGAAACCGGTCACGGAACGGATCATCAACCCGGCTGATCTCAGTCCGGAGCGCTCGAGCGAAGTCTGCGGCCAATGCCATGGGGTCTTCCTCCACAAGGACGACTTCGCCTTCGACTTCGCCCAGCATGGAATCCTGTACCGTCCGGGCGAGGTGCTGGAGCGGACCCGGTATTACCCCAGGTTTCCCCGGGAGGGATCCCCGGAATCGGCTCGGGCGGATCTCCGCCAGAATCCCCAGTTCTTCCGGAACCGGTGGTGGCCGGATGGACAGATGCTGGCGGCAGGACGGGAGTTCTCGGCGCAACGGGAAACCGGGTGCCATGTCCGGGGAGGGATGTCGTGCCTGACCTGCCACTCCATGCATTCCAGCGATCCGGACGACCAGCTCCGACGCGACCGAAGCCCCGCGGCCTCATGCCTCGAATGCCATCGCGAAGAGACCTACACGCGGAACCTCAGCGCCCACACCCACCACCGCCCGGGGTCCACCGGGAGCGACTGCCTGAACTGCCACATGCCCCACACGGCCTATGCGCTGTTCAAGGCGATCCGGAACCACCAGATCAGCAGTCCGACCGTGAGTCCCGTAGAACGCGGCACTCCCCCAAATGCCTGCAACCTGTGCCACATCGACCGCACGCTCGAGTGGACCCAGGACTGGCTCGGTCGCTGGTACAACCGGAAGCCGGCCGCACCGGTGGTGGCGCGGGAACCCATCTCGGCAGTCGCGGACACGCTTCTGCGGGGCAATGCCGCCCAGCGGATCATCGCCGCATGGCATCTGGGCTGGGAGCCAGCGCTGAAGGTGGGCGGAGGGCCCTGGGTGGCTCCCATATTGTCCACAGCCCTCCTCGACGACTACGGGGCGGTACGATTCGTGGCGGCGCGGAGTGTGCAGGCGCAACCCGGGAGTCCGGAAACCCGCGTCGATTTTCTTGCACCGGAACGAGATCGCCGGCGCGCCATCCGGGAGATCCTCAACCGCCAGGGAGGCACCTCGAACCTCACGTCCGAGGCATCGGATCGTTC
Organism: uncultured Verrucomicrobiota bacterium; assembly: GCA_964654875.1. Taxonomy (GTDB): domain Bacteria; phylum Verrucomicrobiota; class Verrucomicrobiia; order Limisphaerales; family UBA9464; genus UBA9464. The sequence continues at coordinate 29,150 of CAZZKQ010000004.1, forward strand.
CGATGAACGACTCAGGTTCCCGGATGGACGCCCGGACCTGAAGAGGATCCAGAGCCTGCTGGAGTCCCAGAACCC
>CAZZKQ010000005.1:0-27112 GCA_964654875.1 uncultured Verrucomicrobiota bacterium
GACCGGCAACACGAACGCCCCGTCGACCCCCGCTAAGGCCGGTCGGTCGGACATCAACCAGCTGCTCCCCGATGCCCGGTTCAGGGTAGAATCCCTCTCCTCCGAGAAGCGCATCACCTCGATGGCCGTTGTGGATCTGAATCAGGACGGACGTCCCGACCTCGCCTATTTCGGTGAACCCAAGGAACTTGTCGTCCAGCACAACCTCGGCACCAACGGCTGGTCCCAACCGCGGCGATGGCCCATCGAGGACGGCACCCTGGACTTCAACGCACTCACCTCGGGTGACCTCGACGGCGATGGCCGGAAGGATCTGGTGCTTCTGGCGGAGAAGCATCTCTACCTCATCCGTCAGCTGGCCGATGGCACGCTCCGCGAGCCCGAGCGACTCCCCTACACGGGCACGATCAAGGCGGTACAGCTCCTCGACCTCAACCACGACGGACGCCAGGACCTTCTGCTGGTGAACTGGGACAGCGCCACGCCCTTCCGTTTCAGGCTCCAGCGCAGCGATGGCCAGTTTGAGCCGGAGGTCCAGCTGCCGCTCAATCCGATCCGGAGCTATTGCGCGGAGGATCTTGATCACGATGGCATCCCGGAACTGGTCTGCATCGCCGCGAAGTCGGGTCGTGCGGCGGTGTACCATCCTGTCCGCAAGCCGGCTGACCCATTGGTGGATGGGCTCAGGGATGGCCAGTTCTCGCTGCTTCCGCTGACGCGGACCGACAAGCCCCGACGGGGCATCCTCTGGGCGGATCTGGATGGAAACGGACTCGCGGATCTTCTCGTCGCGGACCCCGGGAGCGGGCAGCTGTCCTTCTGGCGCCGACGCGACAGCAAGGACCTCGAGGAGCCCCGCAATTTCCCATGTCTGACCGGCATATCCGAGCTCGCGGCCGCCGACTGGAACCGCGACGGCCGCATGGACCTCTTTCTTCTGAGTCCGGACGAGCGCCAGCTCGGAGTCACCCAGCTCGACAACCAGGGTCGCCTTCCCTTCCCCAACCTCATTCCCCTGACCGGACGCCCCCTCGCCATGGCGGTCGGCAGCCTGTCGTCCAACCAGCCACCGGTCCTCGCCGTGATCCAGGAGCGGGATGAAAAACGGCTCGGCAGTTCCGGCAAGGAGGAGACCGTCGTGGTCCGGGAACTCGTGATCCGCGGTGCCGACGGCACCACGGCCACCCAGCGACTGGCGGAGGAGTTCAAGGGGGCCCCTGCCCGCCTCGCCATCCATGACGCCAATCAGGACGGTCGTGCCGACTTTGTGATCCTCACTCCCTACGAGCGGATCAAGGTCCTGGTGCAGCGTGCGGACGCGAGGGAGGGATCGCAATTCGAGGAGGCCGACGTCACCCCTCCCGGTGGAACTCTTGAGTCTCCCTGGATGCTGACCGCTGATGTCGACCAGGATGGGAAGGACGAGCTGATCCTGCCGCAGAAGAGTTTTCTCCGGGCCGTCATCCTGTCGGGCAACGGAGGCGAGCGGCCCTCGTGGAACTTTGTCGTCCGGGACCAGATCAATGGAGCGACCGGCACCTCCCGCATCACCGGGGCCGCCATGATCCAGCAGGCCCCCGGTGCGAGGCCTTGGATGGTGCTGCTCGATGCCGATCGCAAGGCACTGTCGATGGCCAGTCGGGACACCAACGGTGTCTGGCAGATCGCGCGCAACTCCCAGCTCACCTCGACCGACTTCACCTCCGTTGTGCCGGTCGCGGTCGGCACCAACGAGCCACCCGCCCTCGCGCTGATCGGTGTGAATGCCATCGGTTGGAAACAGTTTTCCTCGGACCCGTGGGAACTGAGCGAGCTTGGCGGCTATGAGACGCCGATCCGTGATGGTTGGCTCCACGACGTCACGACCGGAGATCTAAACCAGGACGGCCGCCAAGACCTGGTGTTCCTCGAGACCGCAAAGAACTACGTCGACCTCGTCCTCTACGATCCCGTCCGGGGACCGGAACCGGGCAACCGGTGGCCGGTCTTCGAGGAGCGGACCTTCCGTCAGCGCAGGAACGACGTCCCGGAACCCCGGGAGGCCGCGGTGTGCGATGTGACCGGCGACGGCAAGCCGGACCTCCTGCTGATCGTCCACGACCGCATCCTGCTCTACCCGCAGGAGTGACGCCCCACGGGAACCTCCCGGCCAGGCGCAGCCGGAGTCTCCCGCCCCAACGGCAGCAGTCATTCCCCTGACCGGCCGCGGCTGGTATCATGGTCCCATGGACAAGGACCAGGTGGCGGCAGTGCTGGTGGAGATCGGGACGCTTCTCGAGCTGAAGGGTGAGAATCCGTTCAAGACCCGTGCCTATCACAATGGGGCCCGCATCCTCGAGGGGTTGACGGAACCTCTCGAGAAGCTCGTCGCGGAGGATCGTCTGGGTGGCATCAAGGGCATCGGGGAGGCCCTTCAGGAAAAGATCACCACCCTCGTCACCACCGGCCGCCTTCCCTACCACGAGGATCTGAAGGCCTCGGTCCCTCCGGGGCTCCTCGACCTGCTCGGCCTCCAGGGTCTGGGGCCGAAGAAGGTGAAGCGCCTCCACGAGGAACTGGCGATCGACTCCATCGAGGCGCTCGAGAAGGCCTGCCGTGAGGATCGGATCGCACAGCTGGACGGCTTTGGCGAGAAGTCGCAGTCCAAGCTCCTGGAGGCCATCGCCTTCCGGCGAAAATATGCCGCCCAACACCTTCTGGTCGACGCCCTGACGGCCGCCGAACCCATCCTCGGATCCCTGAGGGATCATCCGGATGTCACCCGCTGCTCGATTGCCGGGAGCCTGCGCCGTTTCAAGGAAGTGATCGGCGACATCGACTTCGTGGTGTCCTCCCGGAATCCGAGCAGCGTGCTGTCTTTCTTCGTCCAGCAACCCGGCATCGCCTCCGTCCTCGCCCAGGGCGAGACCAAGGCCAGCGTCCGACTGGACTCGGGCATCCAGGCTGATCTCCGGGTGGTGAGCGACATCGAATACCCCTTTGCCCTCGCCTACTTCACCGGCTCGAAGGAGCACAACATCGTGATGCGCCAGCGGGCCATCGCACGGGGTCTGCGTCTGAATGAGTACGGCTTGTTCCGGAGCGCTGAGGAGACCCGCGATCCCGAGCTGCGGATCGCCTGTGCCGAGGAGGCGGACCTCTTCCGCGAGCTGGGCCTCGACTATGTGCCTCCCGAGCTCCGCGAGGATCGCGGTGAATTCGAGGCCGCCGAGTCCCACCGTCTGCCCCGCCCGTTCGAGTGGACCTCCCTCCGGGGATCCCTCCACAACCATTCCGACTGGTCCGACGGGCGCAACACCCTGTCCGACATCGCGGCCCACGCCGCCGGGCTGGGACTCGAGTACTGGGGCATCACGGACCATTCCAGGGCGAGTTTCCAGGCCCAGGGCCTGGACCCGAAACGGCTTCGCCAACAGATCCTGGCCATCGCGGAGGTGAACCAACGCCTCCGGGACGAGGGCGTCGACCTGCACCTGCTCAGCGGAACCGAGGTCGACATCCTCAAGGACGGCCTCGACTTCGATGACGACCTGCTGTCGGAGCTCGAAGTCGTCGTGGCCAGCCTCCATGTGCCTTCCAGCGACGAGGCCGAGAACACGAAGCGGTTCATCCGGGCGGCGGAAAACCCATACGTCCACATGCTGGGTCACCTCAGCGGTCGGCTCCTGCTGGAGCGGGATGCCTACCGTCTGAACCAGACCGCGATCATCGACGCCTGCGCGGCGACGGGCACCTGGATCGAACTGAACGCTTCGCCCTACCGGTTCGACCTCGACTGGCGTCTCTGGCAGTACGCACGGACCAAGGGGGTCAAGTGCGTCATCAATTGCGACGCCCATCGTCTGGAGCACTTCGCCTGGCTGCGACTGGGGGCCTCGGTGGCACGGAAGGGATGGCTGGAGGCGGGTGACATCATCAACACCCAGTCGCTCGTCCAGCTCCGGAGATCCCTGGGTCTCAAGCGGGGGCGCTCCCGCTGATCGCCGGCGGACGCGGTTCCGATCCCGAGGAGGCTCCGCCCCATGCGTTGAGGGATCGCTCCTCGGCGTCGCCGATGGACGACTCCCCGAGAAGCTCGAGGGCCTCGCCGATCAGGTAGAGGGATCCGGTCACCAGCACGACCGGGTCGGCCGCCGCCCAGCGCAGGCCTTCTGCAAGCGACGAGGCCGCGCGGACGGGTCGACCCAGCCCCATCGCAACCACCGCCGCACGGACCTCCTCGGAACCCAGAGTCCGGGGGTTCGCCACCGGCACGGTCAGGATCCGGCCCGCCAGAGGGACCAGTTGTCCCAGCATCGGCCCCACCTCCTTCTCGGCCAGCAGTCCGACGATGAGCGTCGGACGGGTCGAGCCGCACACCTCCGGCAACCCTTCCCTCAGTGCCTCCACCCCGGCACGATTGTGGGCTCCATCAAGAATGATCCTTCGTGCACCCCGTTGGAGGACCTGCATCCGCCCAGCCCACTGTGCCCGAGCCAGCCCGTGCCGGAGCACCTCGTCGGTGACCGGCAGGAAGGCTCTCAGGAGACGGACCGTCGCAGCGGCAAGCGCTCCATTGACGCGCTGATGGGGGCCAAGCAGTCCGACATCCAGCCGGAAGGCAGCCACCTCTGGCGGCCCGAGATGAAGATACGGGGAGTCGAGCTCCCGCGCCTTGAAACGAAGGATTGCCTCGGCATCGGGATCCATCGCCGCGGTCAGCAACGGCACACCGGGCTTGATGATCCCCGCCTTTTCAGCGGCGATGGCGGCAACGGTCGATCCGAGGACCTGCATGTGATCAAGGCTCACATTCGTGATCACACTCGCCAGGGGGGTGACGATGTTGGTCGAGTCGAGACGTCCACCGAGCCCGGTCTCCCACACCACGAGGTCGACACAGCATTCCGCAAAGTGGCAGAGGGCGAGGACCGTGGTGAACTCGAAGAAGGTCGGAGCCGGCCCACCCAGCCGGTCGACCACGGCCTTCAGGGTGGCCACATGCCGTGCAAGGTCCGCATCGGAGATGGGAATCCGACCCACCTGGATCCGCTCGCCGAACCGCACGAGGTGCGGGGAGGTATAGAGGCCCACCCTGAGCCCCGCATTGCGATACACGCTCTCGAGCAGGGCACAGACCGAACCCTTTCCGTTGGTACCTGCGACATGGATGAACTGGAGGCGGTTCTGGGGATTGCCCACGGCCGCTGCCAGCCGTCGCGTGGAGTCGAGACCCAGGACAACACCGGAGGGCTGGAGGGAACGGAGGTAGTCAACGGCCTCGGATGCGGTCACGGGCCAGACCATTGTCCGACCCGTCTCGCGCGCAAGCCTCGGATTGTCCCCGGGAATCCGTCCCCGTGCCTGAGCCGGGGAACGTCGGTGGTGTCGGGGACTCCCGGTCAACCCGGGCCCGGACGTGGTCCATCCGGGCCCGGACGATGAAGTAGAGCTGGAGCAGCAGGAGAAGCACCGCGAGCCATTGCTCGACGTGCAGGGACCGGAGACGTTCGAGGCCCGGGGGCGCCTGCCTCCAGGACGAATCGCGCAGGAGGAGGAACACCGCAGGCCCGCTCACGAAGATCCAGAGGATCGCGAGGATCCGATGGTTGAGCGGGACCGGACCCGTGGAGGAGGTCGGACCGGAGCTTTCGGTTTGAACTGGAGGGTCTTCTCGCAAACTGTGGCCGACCTGTTCTGAACCGTATGTCGACCGAAGCAAGCCCAACCCCGGAGCCCCCGCGGAAACCCAAGGAGAACGTCTGGGTCAACCTGATCTGCAATGCGATCCTGCCCGGCGTCCTGCTCACCCAGCTGAGCAAGCCCGAGCGTCTGGGTCCCGTCTGGGCCCTCGTCGTCGCCCTGTCCATCCCCATCGGGTACGGCGTCTACGACCTTGTGAGCCGCAGGACGTGGAACATGTTCTCGATCCTCGGTCTCGCCAGCACGCTGATCACCGGACTCCTCGGTCTGACGAAGGTGTCGAACTTCTGGTTCGCCGTGAAGGAGGCCGCCATACCCGCCATCCTTGGCATCGCGATCCCGCTCACGCTCCGGACCCGGCAGCCGTTGGTGAAGACCCTGATCTACAACGACCAGGTCCTGGACACGGATCGGATCGGTCGGGTGCTGGAGGAGCGCCAGGCGACTCCCGGGTTCGAGGCCCTGCTCCGATGGGCCTCCTGGGTGCTGGCCGGGGCCTTCGGATTCAGCGCGGTGCTCAACTACCTGCTTGCCCGATGGATCGTCACCGCAGAGCCCGGATCCGCCGAGAACGTCGCCCAGCTGGGCCGGCTCAACTGGATCTCCTATCCCGTGATCATGATCCCGAGCATGGCGATCATGATGTTCGCCCTGTTCCGGCTGATCCGAGGGCTCGAACGGCTGACCGGGCTCCGGCAGGAGGAACTGTTCCATCCCCCACACCGCCGCTGACCCCACCCTTCCCCACGCGGGCAGGCGCCGGATCCGGGGCGGTTTTCGATCGTGCAGGGACCGCAAATCCATACCGCCGACAGAATTCCTCGGAGTCGGCGCGGATCGATATCGGACGACGTTGGAACGGATCGGGATAGCGGATCTGGACCGCCCGCAGCGCGAGGCCACGATTGTCCGGACGGCCATACAGATCATCACCCAGGACCGGACACCCGCTCGCCTTGAGATGGAGCCGGATCTGGTGCGTCCTGCCCGTGACCGGATGGGCCTGGACCAGGGTGAGGCGATCGCCGCGGGCCAACACCTCGAACCGCGTTTCCGCCTCCTTCCCAGCGGCGGCGTCGACGCAGAACCGGCCCGTTTCAGGGGCATCGGACCCAATGGGATCGTGGCGCGTCCAACGGTCCCCTGGAACGGGGCCATCCACGACAGCGACATAGGTCTTGTCGACGTCGCGGCCCTCGAAGAGCCGGGAGTATGCGGCCACCGCGCCCGGGCTCCGGACCCCCAGCAGAATGCCGCTCGTCTCGGCATCCAGACGGTGGACGAAACGAAGGAAGCGCAGGTTCCGGGACTGCGCCCACCAGTCCCCGTTCTCGAGGCTGGACCGGACGGCGAGGGTGAGGTTCCTGCGCGTGTTGACCCAGTCCTCCGGTGCCACCATCCAGCCGCTGGGCTTGTCGATCACAAGGACGGACCGGTCCTCGTACAGGATTGGGATCCGGGTCGAGTCGGGCAGTTCGATGATCTTGGGACGAGCCACTGCGTCGAGGAAAGCAGACGTCCCTCCCCAACGCGAGCCATCCGATCGATCGAGGCGGCTCCGGTCGGTGTGGTGGACCACTGAGACCGTGCGCTCCCATCGGATCGGGTCTACCCTCCGTCCGTGCTTTCGCTTTTGGATCACAGCGAGCTGGCGCCATTCGTCGACCGGATCGATCGAGGTGAACGGCTTGGCGAGGAGGACGCCATCCGGTTGTTCGCGACGCGCGACCTGAACGCGCTGGGAGCCCTGGCAGATCGGGCCAACCGGCGTCGGAACGGGATGCGGGCCTCGTACATCGTCAACCGCTACATCAACTATTCCAACTACTGCATCCTGAGCTGCCAGTTCTGCGCCTTCAGCCGCAAGCGCAGGGATGCGGACGGATTTGAGCTCTCGATCGAGCAGATCGTGGAGAAGGCACGCCAGGCCCTTTCCCTGGGAATCACCGAGCTCCACATCGTGGGCGGACTGCACCCCAGCCTCCCCTTCAGCCACTACACGGGCTTCCTGCGGGCGCTGAAGGCCCTCGACTCCCGGCTGCAGCTGAAGTGCTTCACGGCGATCGAGATCCTCCACCTCGCGTGGCTCGCCAAGAAGAGCGTGCGGGACACCCTCTTGGAACTGAAGGAAGCCGGACTTGCATCGTTGACCGGTGGCGGTGCCGAAATCTTCCGGAAAGAGATCCGCCAGAAGATCGCACGCGGCAAGGAATCCGCCGGGGAGTACCTCGATGTCCACCGGACCTGGCATGGGCTCGGCGGACGGAGCACCTGCACGATGCTCTACGGTCACCTCGAGTCGCATGCCGACCGGGTCCACCACCTGTCGCTCCTGCGCGGGTTGCAGGATGAGACCGGTGGGTTCACCGGCTTCATTCCCCTGCCCTATCAGCCGGAAAACAATGGGATCCCGGTGAGCCATTCCCCAACGGGAGCCGAACAGCTCCGGACACTCGCGGTGGCGCGCCTGTTCCTCGACAACTTCCACCATGTGACGGCCTACTGGATTGGCATGGGCATGAAGCTCGCACAGATCGGGCTGAGCTACGGAGCCGACGACCTGCACGGCACGATTGTGGAGGAGCACATCTTCCACATGGCCGGGGCGCAGTCGCCCCAGCTTCAGACCGAACAGGCCTTGGTCCGGGCGATCCGCGAGGCCGGGCGGATTCCGGTCCAGAGGAACACCTTCTACGAACCGATCCGGACGTGGGACCCGAACCCATCACAAGCCAGCGATCAGGGCGGCTTGGTTTCAGGAACCGGGCAGGCTATTTCAGGGACATGACGACGATAGAGACCCGCATCCTCGAGGTGCTCCGCCAGCTGGAGATCGAGGCGGCCTCGGTGCCCCGACCCGACCTTCGGCCCCGACTTCGGGAGCTCGACGAGCTGCACGGGGGCCTGCCTTCGGATGCGGATCCGGAGCTGAGGCACTTCCTCCAGCGTCGAAGCTACGAGAAAGCCCGATTGCTGCTCGAGGATCGAACCGAGGAGATCCAGCGCGGCGGCTGCACCCGTCACGGACACTGAACAGTCGCCGTGCATCGGGCGTCCTCACATTCCGACACGATCGCCGCGGTGGCGACCCCCGCCGGAACCGGGGGTATCGCCGTGATCCGGATTTCCGGAACCCGGGCGCTGGAGATCGCGGACGCCGTCTTCCGACGAAGCGGGAACCCAGCGGGAACCCTTGCCGAGGCGATGTCACACACGGTCCACCATGGCCATGTCGAACGGGAGGGCGTCCGCCTCGACGAGGTTCTGGCGACCGTACTGAGGGCACCTCGGACCTTTACACGGGAGGACACCGTCGAGATCTCGTGTCACGGGGGACGGGTTGTTACCCGGCAGGTCCTGGAGTCCCTGCTGGCGGCCGGGGCCAGGCTGGCGGAACCGGGAGAGTTCACGCTTCGGGCATTCCTGAACGGCCGTCTGGATCTGACCCAGGCGGAGGCCGTGGCCGATCTGATCGAGGCACGGACCGCGCTCGCGGCGCGGGCAGCGGTCCAGCAGATGGGCGGACGCCTTTCGGAACGACTCCGGGGCCTCAGGGAGGACCTCCTCAACGTCCTCGCGCATGTCGAGGCCCACATCGATTTTCCAGAGGAGGACATCGCACCCGACAGCCGGGAGCGGATGCTCGCACGCCTCGGAAACGCAAGGGATCAGGTCCAACAGCTGCAGCGGACCGCCTCGGAGGGACGGATCCTCCGCGAAGGAGTTCGGGTCGCCATTCTGGGCCGTCCAAACGCCGGAAAATCCTCGCTGCTCAATCTGTTGCTGGGCAACGACAGGGCCATCGTCTCGGCGATTCCCGGAACGACGCGGGACACTGTCGAGGAATGTGCCACCGTTCGGGGACTTCCTCTCGTGTTCATCGACACCGCCGGACTCCGGGAGACCGAGGATCCCATCGAAATCGAAGGGATCCGGCGCAGCCTCCAGGCGGCACGCGACGCGGACCTCATCCTGCACGTCCTCGACGGCACCCAGCCACCGATCACCACGGCGGACGTCCTCGGGGAAGATCTGGCCCTCAAACCGACCATCCGGGTCCGCAGCAAAGCGGACCTTCCCACCCCCTGGGAGGATCCATTTCTTGGGGATGCGGTCGCGGTCAGCGCCACGACAGCTGAAGGACTCGAGACCCTTCGATCGACCATGGATGCACGACTGGGGACCCAGCACCTCTCGGCTGACGAATGGAGCGTGACCGTCAATGCCCGACAGGCCGCGGCACTCCATCGGGCGGAGGACAGCCTGACGCGGACGATCCGATCACTGTCCGAGGAGGCTTCCCTCGATCTGGTGGCCCTCGATCTCCGCGCCGCCCTGGGTGCCGTCGGTGAAATCACCGGCCAGGTGACGACCGACTCGCTTCTCGACGCGATCTTCGGACAGTTTTGCCTCGGTAAATGAAGCCCGGTTTCCGTCGGATCCGGGCACAAAAAAACCCGCGCCCAGTCGGGAGCGGGTGATGCGAAGAGGGATTGCCTGTCAGCCCCCATTGTTGCCGATGGCCTCGACGGGGCACCCTTCCATGGCTTCCTTGCAGGCGGCCTCCTCCTCGGGACCCTCCGGTTGCTTCTTCACGTAGCTGTAGCCGCCGTCTTCCCAGCGGGTGAAGTTGTTGGGTGCCGTTTCGCGGCAGAGGTCACAGTCGATGCACTGGTTGTCGACGAAGAACCGGCCAGCGACGTTTTCGGAGTACTTGTTGGCGATGTCAGCCATGGAGGTTTCGGTTTGAGATTAAAACGACGGGCGGATGGTTGGTCTCATCCGTCGACCCGGCAAGTGGCATTTTTTGGAAATCAGGGCAGCCCATCCGTTTCCCATATCGGCATGCGACCGGCCCAGTAGGACAGCGCTTCGGACTTGTGATTCACCCCTGCCGACACGTTTCGTTGGCTGGGTTCATCCCAAATGATCCGGAACCTCCTCCTTGGTCTGCTGTTGTTCGGCACGGTCGAATCCGGGCTGGGCGCCCCCGTCTGGACACCCCATCCCGGCGGTCGCAAGACCCAGCTCACGGTCACCACCGGAGAAACGATTGGGTTCACGCTGATCTCCCCGGCCGACATCGGGATCGATTTCCGGAACGCGCTGGCGCCGGAACGGGCGAGGCTGTTCCAGAATCTGTTGAACGGATCCGGACTCGCCGCGGCGGATGTCGATGGCGATGGCCTCGTCGACCTGTACTTCTGTCACAAGCAAGCCGCCAACCAGCTGTACCGGAATCTCGGCGGGGGACGTTTCACGAACATCACGCAGTGGGCCGGGGTGGGCTGCACCAATCAGACCTCTGTCGGTGCGGTCTTTGCCGATGTCGACGGCAACGGCTCCCAGGACTTGGTCGTCAGCGCCTTTGGTGGCCCCAACACCCTGCTGCTGAATGACGGCCATGGGCGGTTCCGGGACGCAACCACCACCTCGGGCATCATCGGGAAATCGGGAGCCACGTCGATGGCCCTGGGAGACATCGACAGCGATGGCGATCTCGACCTCTACCTCTGCAACTTCGCCGTGCAGGCCATCCTGCGGGACGGCGGGGTCATTTCGACGCGAGTCGTGAATGGACAGACCGAGGTCACGGGGAAATTCGCCAACCGCATCCGCATCATCAACGGCATACTCTACGAATTCGGCGACCCAGACATGCTGCTCAGGAACGAGGGGGCCGGTCGCTTCACCCCCGTGCCCTGGGAGACGGCGTTCACGGACCGCTTTGGCAAGCCGATGTCGGCGCCCTGGGACCTTGGACTGGCGGTCCAGATGCGGGACACCAACGGGGACGGCCACATGGACCTCTTCGTCTGCAACGATTTCCAGACCCCGGATCGGCTGTGGCTCGGTGACGGGAAAGGACACTTTCGCGAGGCCGGTGAGTTCACCTTCCGGAACATGAGCCTTGCCTCGATGGGCGTTGATTTCGCCGACCTTGATCGCGATGGCCACTATGACTTCTGCACAGTCGAGATGCTGAATCGCGACCTGACCCAGCATTTGCGGACCGCGGGTGGCAGAATGCCGCTTCAGAGAATTCCGGGACTCGGACAGGATCGGGAGGAATTCGCGCGGAACTGCCTCTACTGGAGCCGGGGTGATGGAACCTATGCGGAGATTGCCGCCTATGCCGGGGTGACGGCGACAGGATGGTCCTGGGCACCCGTATTCCTCGATGTCGACCTCGACGGATGGGAAGACCTGTTGGTCTCGAATGGCCATGCCCATGATGTCAACGACCGCGACATCAATGAGCGGCTCAAATCGCGGCCAAACCAGAACATCCAGGCAACGAAATCCCAGCTCTTCGAGTACCCAAGACTCGAGATCCCGAAATTTGCCTTCCGGAATCGACACGACCTCACCTTCGAGGATGTCAGTGCCTCTTGGGGATTCGATTCCCGTCGGATCGCCCATGGCATGATCACCGCGGACATCGACGGGGATGGGGATCTGGATGTGCTGATGAACGCATTCGAGGGCCCACCCCTCATCTATCGGAACAACGCCAGCCGTCCCCGGGTCGCGGTCCGCCTGAAGGGCACCTCGCCGAACACCGCAGGGATCGGGGCCGAGATCCGGGTGCGTGGCGGTCCCATCGAACAACGTCAGATGATCCTGGCGGGTGGCGCATACCTGTCTCACTGCCAAACCCAGCGAACGTTTGCAGCGGGGGAGGGTTCGATGGAAATCGAGGTCCGCTGGCCGTCGGGCCGTCGGTCAATCGTCGAGGACGTCCGCGCCAACCACCTTTACGAAATCGACGAGGCCGCAGCGGGACCCGCTGGAGCCAGGCAAGCCGATCCAGCATCGGCGCCATCGCCCTGGTTCTCCGATGCCAGCAGCCGCCTCGATCATCGTCATGTGGAGCCGTTCTTCGACGACTACGCGACCCAGCCACTGCTGCCGCAACGCTACAGCCAGCTTGGACCCGGGGCCACCTGGCTGGACCTCAATGGGGACCAGCACGAGGACCTGATCATCGGATCGGCTCGAGGAAATCTCCCGTCGGTCTTCCTGGGGGATGGCAGGGGCGGATTCACCCATAGCGTCGTGTCGGGATCGCCCCCACCCGACGACCTTGGGGCTCTGGTGGGATCCTTGCGGGAGGATGGAAGTGCGTTTCTCCTCGCTGGGTGTGCCGGACTCGAGTCGGGCGGCACCACCCGGAACGCCTCGGTCGTGCATTGGCGCTGGACAGCATCGGGCCTCATGCCCGAAACCCCGCTCCCCCCCCTGCCGGCCAGCATCGGCGCGCTGGCGTTGGGTGATGCCGATGGCGACGGGGATCTCGACCTCTTCGCAGGGGCACGTCTGAAGGTCCGGCGATGGCCAGAACCCGGGGGGTCCCGCTTTTTCCGCAACGACGCGGGGAAATGGGTACCGGAGGGGGATGAACCGTGGTCGATGGTGGGGCCCGTGTCCGACGTCTTGATGGCCGACGTGGTTGGTGATGCACGTCCGGAACTGGTCATCGCCACCGAATTGGGCCCCATCGAGATCTTCGCACGTGGCGATCAGGGATGGATCCGACTCACCGAACGGCTTGGTCTGACCCCACACACCGGCTGGTGGAACAGCGTTGCCGTTGGGGATTTCGATGGGGATGGACGGCTCGATCTCGTTGCCGGAAACCGCGGACGCAACACCAAGGCCGAGATCTGGGGTGGAGGGAAGGTCGACATCCAGTGGGGTGAGGTCGATGGCAGTGGCACCGTTGCCGTGGTCGAGGTCGCCTCCCAGGGCAATCGACATCATCCGCTCCGGGATCGACGACAGCTCTCCGTCCATTTCCAGGATCTCGCGGCCCGGATTCCAAGCCATGTTGCATTTGCTTCCTCCGACGTGAACGACGTCGTAGGCCGGACACGCCCCCCCCTGCAACGCAGGACTGCGAATCAGCTCGACTCATTGGTCCTGCTGAACCGTGGAGACCACTTCGAGATCCGTCCGCTGCCCCGGGAGGCCCAATGGGCTCCTGTGTTTGGCATTGGTGTCGCCGACTTCAACGGGGACGGATCCATGGACCTGGTCCTTGCCCAGAACCTGTTTGCAATCCATCCGGACGACGCCCGGCTAGACGCGGGAGTGGGGCTTCTCTTGAGGGGAGATGGCCGGGGTGGATTCACCCCGTTGGGAGCCAGCCAGAGTGGAATCCGCCTCAACGGCGAACAGCGAGCAGCAGCACCGGCAGATTATGATGAGGACGGACGGGTTGATCTGGTGATCACCCAGAACGGCGCAGGAACGGGACTCTTCCACAACGAATCACCCCGGCGAGGCTTGAGGGTCCGTCTGAAGGGACCGCCTGGCAATCCCCTGGGTCTAGGAGCCATCGTCCGACCATCCCGGTCAGGAAAAGCGGGTGCCGCACAAACCCTCACGGCGGGAGGTGGCTACTGGTCGCAGCCAGGACAGGTCCAGGTGGTTGGAGGCGAGCAACCGGATGCATTGGCGATCCAGTGGCCGGACGGACGGAGGACCCTCGAGCCGGTCCCCAGCGGTTCCAGCGAAGTCCAGGTCAAGTGGACAGCGACAGCCGGGAGTCAGTAGCCGAGGGCCTGCTTCCGATCCATCGCCTTCCGGAGCTGCCCATGAGCGGGCGCCATGGAGGGCTCGATACGGATCGCGGTCTGGAAGGCGGTGATGGCCTCGTCGACGCGGTCCATCACAAGCTGTGATCTCCCGAGGTTGAACCACGCCTCGGCGAAATCGGGATTCAGCTGAACCGCCTTGGCAAACTGCGGGATCGCATTGGTCATTCGACCCGCACTCGCAAACGCGCTTCCCAGATTGTTGTAGGTCCTGCTGTTCTTGGGATCGGCCGCGAGGGCGGTCTGCAGATGCTGGATGGCCTCGTCGAACCGCTTCGCCCGAACAAGCAGGTTGCCAAGGTTGCTGTGGGCCTCCGCATAGGTGGGCACGAGATTGATTGCGGTTTCGTAGTGGCGGATGGCGTCGTTGGTCCGACCCTGGCGTGCATAGAGGAATCCAAGGTTGAAATGGGCTTCCTCATAGTCCGGCGACTGCTTGAGGAGCGCCAAATAGGCCGCCTCCGCCTCACCGATCCGTCCCGTGGAGGCAAGCTCATCCGCCGCGATAAGCGCCGCCATCCGGGGATCCGCCGCATCACCGAGATCGGGCAACGGAGCGGAGCCGTCGATCCCATTTGTGGATACGACAACGGGAGGGGACTGGGGCAAACCCGATGATCCGTCCGCAGCCGGCATGGAAGGGGCATCTCGTCCGCAGCCCGAGAACATCAAAACCAAGGACGCGGCCGCAAGACCCCGTGAGCCCCGAAGCCATGCCCAAAAGAAAAAACCGCAGGAAAGTTTGTCCGGCCGCATTTTTGCCGGGACAGTTCCTGCGGTTCCGAGGAGAGATCGACTACTTGGCCGGAGCTGCGGGCGTTGCATCTGCCGCACTCTGGGTGATTGCATCCACCCACTCAAGGACCGCCTCCTGGGCCGCATCACCGGGACGCTGGCCCAACTTGACGATTCGGGTGTATCCGCCAGGCCGGGTCTTGAAAACAGGGGCGATACGCTCGAAGACGATATGAACCACGTCGTTTTCAGCCCGCCACTTCTCGCGAAGCACCTTCCCTTTCACAGTCGGAGTGCCGACGAAATGGCTTCGCGGTTGCTGGCGCAGCTTGGCGGAAACGAGCCGACGGCAGTGGACATTCTTGGCAATCGCCTTGGCCTTGGACTTCTCGTCAGGCGCAGCGGCCGCATCAGCGAGAGCCTGTTGCCCCTGCTTTCCGAGGGTGATGATTTTTTCGGCAACCGAACGGGCAGCCTTGGCCTTGGGTACGGTGGTGACGACGCGGTTGTGTTGGATGAGGCTGCACACCAGGTTCGCGAGCATCGCGTTCCGGTGGTCGCTCTTGCGTCCCAGTTTGTTCGTCCGCTTAAGGTGGCGCATGGAATTGAAATTGGGTTAGAGGGTGCGGGAATCGGCACCAGCGGCCTCAGCGAGGAGCGCAGGATCGATGTTCATGCCGAGGGCGAGGCCCAAGGCGGAGAGCTTTTCCTTGATCTCGTTCAGGGATTTCTTGCCGAAGTTCCTGTACTTCAACATCTCCTGTTCGGTCTTCATGGCCAATTGACCGACGGTTGTGATGTTGGCGTTGTTGAGACAGTTGGCTGCGCGAACACTCAGCTCGATCTCATTGACCGACATGTTGAGCAGCTTGCGCAGCTTCGACTTCTCGTCGTCGACCGGCTTCTGCTCCTCCTCGAACTCCACGGCGTTCTTGTCGTAGCCGACGAACACATCGAGGTGGTGCTGGAGAATTGCAGATGCCTGGGTCAACGCATCATCCGGGGAGATCCTGCCATCGGTCCAAATCTCGAGGATAAGCTTGTCGTAATCCGTTTTCTGACCCACGCGAGCCTGCTCCACGTTGTATCGGACCCGCGAGACCGGGGAGAAAAGAGAGTCGATGGCGATCACACCGATCGGCTGGTCAACCTTCTTGTTCTCGTCACCCGGACAGAAACCACGGCCGACACGCACCTCGAGCTCCATCTCGAACTTCTTCTTCCTGTCGATCGTGCAGATGTGCTGGTCGGGATTCACCACCTCGACGCCTTGATTCAGCTGAATGTCGCCAGCCGTCACAACGCCCTCTTTGTTGACCGAAAGCAGAAGGGTCTGGGTCTCGCGGCTTTGGGACTTGAAACGGACCTTCTTGAGATTCAAGACAATGTCTGTGACGTCCTCGACGACCCCATCGACCGTGGTGAATTCGTGCATCGCCCCGTCGATCTTGATCGAGGTGATCGCCGCCCCTTCAAGTGAGCTCAGGAGGACACGCCGGAGCGAGTTGCCAATGGTATGGCCATATCCCGTCTCGAACGGCTCCGCAATGAAGCGGGCATAGGTTTCCGTCGCCGAAGATTCATCCTTGGCGAGACGCTTGGGCAGTTCAAAACGACCGAGTCTGACTGGCATAGTAGTATTTGTTGCAATTTCAATCTGAACCTTCCCTCCCTCTCCCGAAAGGGGGGTGGTCCCATATAATTGCTCGGGGGCAGAGGGCTGCCCTGATGGGGACTTATCGGGAGTAAAACTCGACAACCGCCTGCTCGTTGGCGACTGGATTGATCTCATCCCGAGACGGCACTCGGAGGAGCTTGATCTTGAGATGGTCTCGGTCGAGGGACACCCAATCAGGAACAACCCTGGCGGTCGATCCCTCGAGGCACTTGCCGGCAAGCTGTTTGCTGACGGCGTGATCCTTCACCTCAACCACGTCATTAACCTTCACCAGATAGCTGGGAACGCTGACCTTGCGACCATTGACCTTGACGTGTCCGTGGCTCACCAACTGGCGAGCTTGGGGCCGGGTGATTCCAAAACCACCATGGTAAACGACGCTGTCAAGACGAGTCTCGAGCAGTTGGAGCATCTTTTCGCCGGTGACACCACGCATCCGCAGCGCCTTCTCATAGACGCGGCGGAACTGGCGTTCCTGCAGCCCGTAGAAGTAGCGGAGTTTTTGTTTCTCCATCAACCCCACCGCGTAATCGCTGAATTTGCGACGCGACTTCGGGCCGTGAACACCCGGAGGATAGTTGCGGCGTTCTAGGTATTTTGATGCCCCAAATATGGGGATGCCAAACCGGCGACTGACGCGGGTGCGTGGACCTGTGTAACGAGCCATGACTTTGAAAGGGATTGATGATTAGACGCGCCGCTTTTTGCGGGGACGGCAGCCATTATGAGGAATCGGAGTGATGTCCCGGATCATCGAGATCTCAAGACCGACTGCTTGGAGGGCACGAATAGCGGATTCCCGTCCTGAACCAGGTCCATTCACGCGAACCTCAACCTCACGCAAACCGTGAGACATGGCCTGCCGTGCGGCATCCTGCGCCGCCTGCTGTGCAGCGAAGGCGGTGCTTTTGCGGGAACCCTTGAAACCAACACGGCCAGCGGTACTCCAACCGATGGTGTTGCCTTGGACGTCCGTGATCGTGACCACCGTGTTGTTGAACGTGGCCACGATGTTCGCGATGCCGACCGGAATGTTCTTAGCACCCTTGGCCCGGATGATCTTGGCTGGCTTCAGCTCATCACCCAGAAGCTCTGCAGCGGTGGGGGCAGCTGCAGCGATCGGCGGAGTTCCGGCAACTGGAGCCGGAGTGGACGCTTCCTGGGGAGCAGACCCTTTGGACTTGGTTTCTTCAGCCATATGGAATCGGAGATCGAACTTTGGGGGAAATCAATGGACGCCCGTCTTGGCGTTCGGATTGCGCTGGACACCCACGGTCTTTCGGGGGCCCTTGCGTGTCCGCGCATTGGTCTGGGTCCGCTGACCCCGGACCGGAAGGCTGCGAAGATGGCGCTGCCCGCGGTAGGACTTGATCGCTTGAAGCCGCTTTAGATTGATGCCGAGTTCTCGCCGAAGGTCACCCTCGATGACGTACTTGCCATCTTGGATTGCCTTCACAATCTGGGAAAGCTGTTGTTCGGTGAGGTCTCGGGCACGAATCGACGGATCGACCTTTGCCCGATCGAGGACCTCGACCGAGTTCACCGGTCCAAGGCCGTATATGTAGCGAAGAGCGATGTCGATTCGCTTCTCACTGGGAATGTCAACACCAAGGATACGTGGCATAATTGGTAATTTCTAACCTTGCCGCTGCTTGTGACGCGGATTCGAGCAGATCACGCGGATCACACCCTTCCGACGAACCATCTTGCAGTTCTCGCAAAGCTTCTTAACTGACGCACGAACTTTCATTTTGAAATCAGGCTGCTCTGGGTGGCCTCAGTAAAGAGGTTTCCCTTCATCTCGTGTCAAAATCTCCGGATCTCCATCCGTCACCAGAACCGTATGTTCATAGTGGGCGGAAAGTTGACGATCCTTTGTAACAACCGTCCAACGATCCCCCAGGATCTCAACCCCGGGGGCACCGGCATTCACCATCGGCTCTATCGCCAAGGTGAGTCCTGGAACAAGGCGACAATTGTATCGGTCATCCACGTAGTTCGGTATTTGAGGTTCCTCATGAACCGACCGTCCAACGCCATGGCCGACAAACTCCCGGACGACATTGAAACCATTGGTTTCAACGTGGTTTTGGATCGCCCGTGATATGTCGGACACCTTGTTGCCGGCCCGGGCTTGAGCGATTCCCAAATGGAGGGAGCCCACGGTGACATCCATCAGCTTTTGAGCCAATGGTGAACACCCTCCAACGGCAACCGTCATGGCCACATCTCCAACAAAGCCCCGATACCGGACTCCGACATCGAGCTTTACAAGATCACCGTATTGGAGCCGCCTCTCTGAAGCGATTCCATGCACGACTCCCTCGTTGACCGAGATGCAGCAGTTGGCCGGGAATCCCCTGTAGCCCAAAAAGGCGCTGGTGGCACCTTCAGACTCGATCAATGCACCGACCGTCCGGTCCAATTCCAAGGTTGTGATGCCTGGACGGATTGAGTCGGACGCCTTGCGCAGGACCATGGCCGCGATCGACCCCGCCCGCTTGACCAATGCAACCTCGGACGGAGTCTTTGGCTGAGGCATTGGCACCGGGTATGGATCGGCAACGGACCGATCAATTTGTAAAAGAACAGAACAGAAAATCAGCCTCGCCCCTTGACTCGTCCCTTTTTCAGGAACCCGTCATAGTGGCGCATCAACAGGAACGACTCCATCTGGCGCATCGTATCCAAGAGCACCCCGACCGTGATGAGCATCGAGGTGCCTCCGAAAAATTGCGTGATGGAGTAGTCCAAGTTCAGGAATCGGGTCATCAGGGTCGGAATGAGGGCGATGACGACGAGGAATACACCTCCAGCGAAGGTGATTCGGTTCATGATCCGATGAAGTGCATCGGCAGTCGCCTGCCCCGGCCGTATTCCAGGAATGTAGCCACCGTATTTCTTCAGATCATCGGCGACCTGGAGCTCATTGAATTGGGTGGCGACCCAAAAATAGGAGAAAAAGAGGATCATCAGCGCCTCAGCCGCGAAGTAGAACCAGCTCGAGTAGCTGAAAAGCGCCCCGATCTTGATGAAGATCTCCAAATTGTACACCTGTCCGAGTTTTTGGAATAGCATTCCCGGGATCATAAGGATCGCCTGGGCGAAGATCACAGGCATGACGCCGGTGTAGTTGACCTTCAGCGGGATGTAAGATGTCCCACCAGAATAGACCTTCCTTCCAACGGCCCGCTGGGCGTACTGGACGGGAAGCTTCCTCTGCCCCTGACTGATCATGATCACACCCGCCACCACGACGACCAGCAGGATGAGCAGAAAGACACCGTACATCCAGTTCGTGGTGCGGGGCATATCGGCCGGAGGGAAGAACTTGAACCACAGGTCCTTGATCGCGATCGGAAGCCGGGCAAGAATCCCGATCGTGATGATCAGAGAGACACCATTGCCGATCCCGCGCTCCGTGATCTGCTCGCCAAGCCACATGAGGAGCAACGTCCCCGTCGTGAGGATCACCGTTGTCTGGATGCGGTAGACCCACGGGTTGTCGATCAACACGAGGCGCCCAGTGAATCCAGGGAATGTCGCTTCTGGGTTCTGCCACCCGAGGGCCATGACGAGACCTTGCCCAAGGCAAAGAAGGACGGTCAGATACCGCCCGTAGGCCACGATCTTGGCCCTCCCACCCTCCTCGCGGACCAACTTGTTCAGACCAGGAATCACTGCGGATAGCAGTTGAATGATGATGGTCGCGCTGATGTAGGGCATGATGCCGAGCGCGCCAACGGCACATCGTTCGATGGCCCCTCCTGTGAAGAGGCTGTAGAGGGCCACAACCGAGTTGCCGCCGCCGCTCTGCTCTGCGAGCTTCTGGAAATAGGCGGACAGCTCGGCACCGTTCAGACCCGGCACCGGAGTCATCGAAACCAGACGGGCC
Organism: uncultured Verrucomicrobiota bacterium; assembly: GCA_964654875.1. Taxonomy (GTDB): domain Bacteria; phylum Verrucomicrobiota; class Verrucomicrobiia; order Limisphaerales; family UBA9464; genus UBA9464. The sequence goes on from CAZZKQ010000005.1 coordinate 20,591, forward strand.
ACGATCAAAACCAGCCCCGTGAAGAGGATCCTGGAACGGAGTTCCGGAATCTTCAGGCAGTTCGAGAAGGTTTTGAACAGTTGACCGAGCATCGGAGGACGGGGTGAGGCGACTGCCGTTTACCGGACCGATTCAACGCGGCCACCCAGGCGCTCGATCGCCTCCTTGGCAGCGCTGCTGAAGGCCGTCGCGCGAACAACCAGCTTCTTGCTGAGGACACCCCGGGCAAGAATCTTGACCGGCAGGATCGGCCCGTTGGCAAGACCCGCCTTGCGGATGGCAGCCTCATCAACTGTTGCCCCATCGGAGAAGAGGTTCAGAGATTCCAGGTTGACCGGTGCATATTCGGTCGCAAAACGAGCGTTGTTGAATCCTCGCTTGGGAAGGCGTCGGATCAAAGGCATCTGACCGCCCTCGAAACCAATTCGGATCGAGCTGCCAGACCGAGCTGACTGGCCCTTCCCGCCACGACCTGAGGTCTTGCCATGGCCGCTGGACTCACCAGCACCCAGACGTTTCCGGCGATGCTTGGCACCCGGACGAGGTTTGATCGAATGGAGTCTCATAACTGGTCAGGAAGATTGGTGTCCCGCACCGCGGACTTCAATGCCGCGGGATCGGAGGATCTCCTCGCGATGGCGAAGCTGCATGAGCGCTCCGAGCGTCGCCTTTGCCACATTCGCGGGGTTCTTGGAGCCCAAGGACTTAGAAAGGACATCACGTACGCCGACGGATTCGACCACGGCACGCACCGTCTTGCCACAGATCAAGCCGGTTCCCGGACTGGCCGGCTTCAACAGGACCCTTGCGCCATCATACTCGGCAAGAACCTCGTGGGGGATTGTCTTGTCCTTCAGGGCAACCGGAGCGAGCTGGGATTTGGCTCCCTCTCCCGCCTTGCGGATCGCATCAGCCACCTCGTTCCCTTTTCCAAGACCGAGACCGACGCGCCCCTGCCTGTCACCCACCACGACCAACGCGCTGAAGCTGAACCGGCGTCCACCCTTCACCACCTTGGCCGACCGGTTGACGAAAATCGTCTTCTCGACGAAGCCGTTGTCGCGATCACCCTCGGGTTCCTGGTTGCGACGGCGGGGCCTACCCCCGCGATCGCCACGATGATCTCGACCCCGCTCGGGGCGGTCGCCGCGGGAGGGAGCAGCGGATGGCTGCTGGGTTGGTTCTACCTTTGTTTCTTCAGACACAATCGTTCCTCCGATGGCGGTTAAAATTTCAAGCCACTCTCACGGGCAGCATCAGCCAACGCCTTCACCTTGCCGTGATAACGGGCTCCGCTCCTGTCGAACACCACTTGGGAGATCCCGGCTGCCAAGGCAGCCTGGGCGGCGCGCTTCCCAACCGCCAGTGCGGCCTTCGAATTGGCGCCCTTCTGCTCCCCGGCGGCAGCCTTGTCCCGGGTCCCCGCGGAGGCGAGGGTCCGTCCAACGGAATCGTCGACGAACTGCACATAAATGTGTGATCCGGTGAACTTCACACTCATCCTTGGCCGGTCGGCAGTGCCAACCACCTTCTTCCGCAGGCGCCATTGGCGCAGCTGGAGGCGACGGGCTTTTTCTTGAGGTTTCATCAAAAAGATCGGTGCTAGGATTACTGTACGGTCTTGCCTTCCTTGCGGATGACCTTCTCGCCGACATAGCGGACTCCCTTGCCCTTGTAAGGCTCAGGCGGATAGAAGCTCCGAAGCTCGGAAGCCACACGGCCCACAAGCTCCTTATCTATACCTTCGATGGACAGTTTGGTGTTCTCCTCGACCGTCACCTTGATGCCATCGGGTATCGGATACAAAATTGGGTGGCTGTATCCGAGAGCCATGTTCACAATTTTGCCCTGGACGGCAGCTTTGAATCCCACGCCTTGGATCTCCAGTTTCTTCGAAAACCCATCGGTAACACCCTTGACCAGGTTGTTGACCAACGCACGGGCCAAGCCATGCATCGCCCTGGCTTCCGAACTCTCGCCAGTGCGGGAGAGAATTACGGAGCCACCCTCAACCTTGGCATCGGTAAGCTTGGGAAGCGAGAGATCGAGCTTGCCCTTGGGACCCTCGACCATAACACGGCCCCCGCTTACCGAAACCTTGACCTTCGGCGGGATCGCTACAGGTGTCTTTCCAATTCGGGACATAGGCGTTTGAGGCTACGAACTACCAGACAAAACACAGGACTTCCCCACCCAGCTTGCTTTTCCGGGCCTGGACGTCAGTCATTACCCCCTTCGGCGTCGAGAGAACAGCGACACCCATGCCACCGAGGACGCGGGGAATCTCGCGGGCATTGACGTACCTCCGAAGACCCGGCGTGCTCACCTGACGCAAACCAGTGATAACGCTTTTTCGGCCCTGATAACGGAGGGAAATCTTGAGCGACTTCTTCACATCGCCCTCGACGTCCACTGAACTGAGATAGCCTTCCTGGGTCAGGAGACGGGCGATGGCCTCCTTGAACGCAGAGTGCGGCAGCGAGAGTTCGGCATGGCCCGCGCTACCGGCATTCCGGATACGGGTGAGGAGATCAGAGATGGGATCGTGCATGGTGTTGGGAGTTACCAGCTGGCCTTGGTGACGCCTGGGATCAATCCGTTCAGCGCTGCCTCACGAAAAGTGAGTCGTGAGACGCCATACTTGCGGATGAAGGCATGCCTGCGACCGCTGAACTGGCAACGATTTACAAGGCGAACCGGGCTTGCATCTCTCGGCAGAGAGGCCAGAGCCTTGTAGTCCCCCTTGGCCTTCAATTCTGCGCGCAATGCGGCGAACTTCTTGACGGTGGACGCTTTGCGTTTGTTGCGTTCAAGCCAACTTTTCTTTGCCATAGGTCTTGAAGATTCCGATTACTTCGCGAAGGGCATGCCCATCATCTTGAGAAGGTCATATGCCTCCTCGTCCGTAGGGGCGCTGGTCACGATCGTGATGTCCATCCCTTGCTGCCGCTTGATCTTGTCGAGCTCGATCTCGGGAAAGATTGTCTGGTCTGGCAATCCGAGGGAATAGGTTCCGCGACCGTCGAATTTCCTCGACGATATTCCCCGGAAGTCGCGGATCCTGGGAAGTGCAGCGGTGATAAGCCTGTCGAGGAATTCATACATCACACCCCGTCGGAGGGTGACTTTGCAGCCGACATTCTGCCCCTGCCGAAGCTTGAAGTTTGCGATGCTTTTCTTGGCCTTGGTCACCACAGGCTTGCGACCGGTGATCATCCCGAGCTCCTTCACCGCCTCCTCAATGGATCCCTTTTCGGAATCCGACCGAACCCCCATGTTGATGACGATCTTCTCAATGCGGGGCACCTGGTGGGGATTGGTATAGCCTCGCTTGGTCTTGAGTGCCGGGGCAACCTCGGTCGCGTACTTGGTCTGGAGACGTGGAATCATAATTCCGAAATACGGGTGGATTCAGGCGATCAGCTCTTCTTGGAATGTCGACCTTGGCGGCGCTCGAATTCGTCGACCTTCATGACATTCGAAACGTGGACAGGACCTTCGAGCCACAAAAGGCCACCTTCAGGATTCTGCTGGCTTTTGCGCAAGTAGTGGAGCACTGGCTTGACCAAACGACGACGTTCTTCTCCCTCCTTCGAGCGCTCGTCAGCTCCCTCCAGAACGACCGAGGAGCTCGAGGTCAGAACCTCGCGGATCTTGCCGCGACGCCCCTTGGCAGACCCCGCGATCACCACGACGTCATCGCCGCGGCGGACATGGAAACGATGTTTCTTTTGACCACTCATATCTATTCCTCAGATGACCTCTGGAGCCAACGAGATGATCTTCATGAACTTCTTCTCTCGGAGTTCCCGTGCAACGGGACCGAAAATGCGGGTGCCACGAGGATTGTTTTCCTTGTCGATGATCACGACTGCATTGCGATCGAACCGGAGATAGGAACCGTCAGCGCGGCGGATGGGCTGACGAGTCCTGACAATAACAGCGTTTTGAACTTCACCCTTCTTCACTGTACCGTCAGGAGCAGCCTCCTTGATGTGGACCTTGATGACGTCGCCCACGTGGGCATAAGCCTGATTCTTGCCAATCACGCCGATCGCCCATGCCACCTTGGCGCCGGTGTTGTCGGCCACATCGAGACTCGAACGGATCTGGATCATAAAACCCTGGTATTAGTCTATTTGGACTCCGCCTTCACGGAACCGTCCCGGTTGAGAACCTGGACGAGCCTCCAACGCTTGGTCCGGGATAGTGGACGGGTTTCTTGGATCCGGACGATGTCTCCGACATCAGCGATCTCGCCTTCGTCATGGGCGTAGAACTTGCCGAACGAAGTGACAACCTTGCCGATACCGGGATGACGGAAGCGGCGTTCCACGCGTACCACGATCGTTTTGGACATCTTGTCGGAGACCACTTCTCCAACGCGCTCTTTGCGATGCCCTCGGACTAGGGATTGTTCTGCCATGGTGATGATGTGTAGGGCTTAAGCGCGCTGACGGAGTTGGGTGATCCGGGTTTCGCACTGGGCGATTTCCCTGCGGATTGCACGGAGCCGATGGGTCTTCTCCAAGCGAGCTGTCGCCTTCTGGACCCGGAGGTTGAAGAGCTCCTGGCGGAGATCCCGGGCACGGGCCCCGAGCTCCTGAGAGGTCAACTCCTTCAAATTGTGAAACTTAGCCTTGGCCATATTGCAGCGGGTTCACGCCAGCTTGTGACGCACGATAAATTTGGTTGAGATCGGCAGCTTGTTGGCCGCAAGACGCATGGCCTCACGGGCGACCGCCTCAGGAACACCATCGACCTCGAAGAGGATGTTTGCAGGGCGAATGACGGCAACCCAAGACTCGACTCCACCCTTTCCGGTTCCCATTCGAACCTCCAAGGGCTTCTTGGTGAAGCTCTTGTCGGGGAAAATCCGGATCCAGACCTTTCCTCGACGCTTCATGAAGCGAGTGATTGCGACTCGCGCGGCTTCGATCTGCTTGGTGTCCATCCAGCACCGCTCGAGCGCTTGCAGTCCATACTCTCCAAATGCGACGCCGTTGCCCCTCGAGGCCAATCCTCGACGGCTTCCGCGGTGCATCTTGCGGTACTTAACCCTGGCGGGCATCAATGCCATAAAAGAGTCTCCTGAGAATTACGGTTTTGCCGATGCGGCGGATTCGGGACGGGCGCCAGGAACGATCGGGGAGGCGGTGACGGACTTGAGATCCGACCGCTTCACCTCTCCTTTGCAGATCCAACATTTGACTCCCAGCTTCCCATAGACCGTCTGGGCCTCGGCGAAACCAAAATCGATGTTGGCACGCAGGGTATGGAGCGGAACCCGACCTTGGTGGTACGTCTCAACCCGCGACAACTCAGCACCGCCAAGCCGACCCGAACAACGGATCTTGATCCCTTCGACACCGAATTCCATCGCAACCTGGATGGATTTCTTCATGGCGCGACGAAACGAGATGCGACGCTCCAATTGCATTGCGACGCTCTCCGCGACCAACTGGGCGTCGGTCTCTGCCTGCTTCACCTCCTGGATGTCGACATAGACCTCTTTCCCGGTGAGTTTCGACAGCTCTTCCTTCAGCTTGTCGATTTCGGACCCTTTCCGCCCGATCACGACACCGGGGCGAGCAGTAAAGATCGTCACACGGCATCGGCTTGCCGCGCGCTCGATCTGGATCTTGGGAACCGCAGCGGCTTCCAGCTTCCTCTTGAGAGTATCGCGGATGATGCGATCCTCGGAGAGCAAACTACCGAAATCACGTTTGCTTGCGTACCACTTGGAACGCCACTCACGGTTGAGTGGGATCCGGAGGCCGATTGGATTGGTTTTCTGGCCCATGTTTAGATTCTTTCGGACAGGATGATCCGGACGTGGCAGGAGCGCTTGATTATAGGTCCCGCGGATCCGCGGGCCTTGGGGGTGAACCGACGAAGACCGCCAGCAGTCTCGGCCGCCGCCCGGGAGACCACCAGATTCTCCGCCCGGAGTCCGTGATTGTTCTCGGCGTTCGCAATGGCTGACCGCAGGGTCTTGGCGACCACACGAGCGGACTTCCTTGGAACATGCCGGAGGATGGCCAGAGCCTCCTCGGCAGGCAGACCCTGCACCTGACGCACGACCTCGCGCATCTTCTGGGCGGACATCCGGAAATTTTTAGTGATGGCCTGGACTTGCATGGTGTTGGACTACTTGGCTTCGGCCTTGGCGGTGTGGGCACCGTGTTTCTTGAAGGTACGGGTGAAGCTGAATTCGCCCAGCTTGTGACCCACCATGTTCTCGGTGACGAAAACAGCGTTGAACACCTTGCCGTTGTGAACGTTGAAGGTCATGCCGACAAACTCCGGAGTGATCGTCGTACGACGGGACCACGTCTTGATCGGAGCCCTGGCCTTGGAATCCTTCGCCTTGTCAACCCTCCGCTGTAGGCTGGGATCGACATACGGACCCTTTTTGAGTGAACGACCCATAGTCTTCTTACTTGAGTTTCATGGGACGGCCATCGCGCCGGACCAATATAAATCGATTGGAGAGCTTCCTCCGGTTACGCGTTCTATACC